>JAODNG010000124.1 GCA_025465385.1 Pseudonocardiales bacterium | reverse complement strand
GCGGTGCGTTCGCTTGGACACGCCGGGCAGGCTAGACGGTGGCAGACGGCCATCCCCCTCAGCCCTACAGTTCGTGTGTCGACCCGGACTGCGAAGCCGGCACCCGCTGGGCCCGCTAGCGGGGCAGCAACAACAGCTTGCCGGTGGTGCGACGGCTCTGCAGGTCCTGATGGGCACGGCGGGCGTCGGCGAGCGGGTAGCGGCCACCGATGTTGATTCGTAGTGACCCGTCGAGGATCGCGTCGAACACCTCGCCAGCGCGCCAGGTGAGTTCATCGCGGGTGGGGACATAGTCCGCCAGTTTCGGTCTGGTGAGAAATACCGAGCCGGCGGAGTTCAGCCGTTGGGGGTCCACTGGGGGCACCGGCCCGCTGGCCGCGCCGAACAGCGCGAGCATCCCGCGGCGGCGCAGCGAGCTGAGGCTGGCGTCGAACGTCGAAGCGCCCACCCCGTCGTAGACGGCGGCGACGCCGTCCCCTCTGGTTAGCCGGCGGACCTCGCCGGCCACGTCGTCGACCTCGGTGTACCGGATCACCTCCGCGGCTCCGGCCTGCCTTGCGAGCCGCTCCTTGTCAGGAGTGGACACCGTCCCGATCACCCGGCCGCCACGCGTGGTGGCCAGCTGGGTGAGCAGCGACCCCGTCCCGCCCGCCGCGGCGTGCACCAGCACGGTCTCGCCGGGCTGCACTGCGTGCACCGACACCGCGAGATAGTGCGCAGTCATGCCCTGCAGCAGGCAGCCTGCGGCGATTTCGATATTTACGCCTGGCGGTACCGGTACGGCTTGAGCGGCGGGTACCAGGGCAAGCTCGGCGTAGCTGCCGGGACTCCCCGCCCAGGCCACCTGGTCGCCGACGGCGAAATCGCTCACGTCGCGTCCCACCGCGGCGACGGTGCCGGCGCCCTCCGACCCGGGGATGAACGGTAACGGCACCGGATACGCACCGCTGCAGTGGTAGGTGTCGATGTAGTTGACGCCGGCTGCGGCGACCTCGACGAGCAACTGGCCCGGTCCAGGCGATGGATCGGGCAGCTCGACCAAGCGCAGCACCTCAGGGCCGCCGGTCTCGGTGATCTGGATCGCCCGCATGGCGCCAGCCTACGAGTCACCGGCGATAGCTCGCCGGGCCAGCCCGAGCGGCAGGCAGCCGGAGCCGGCCAGCGTGTCGTGGAAATCGCGCAGTTCTCCGGGCCACTGGGCGCGCAGCTGCTCGATCTCCAGGCAGCCGGTCAGGTAGGAGGGAGCCTGCGTCGGCCACGCGCAGTACCGGTCGACCTCGGCTTTGGCGGTGCCGGGGGACAGCGACGCCCGGGTGGTCATGAAGTCCTCAGCCTGCTCCGGATCCATGTCCCCGCAGTGCAGCGCGGTATCGACCATCATCCGCGCCGCGCGGAAGATCCGGGCGTCAAGGTGCGCGAGCTCGTGCGCCGGATCGGCGAAGTATCCCTGCTCGCGCATCATGCCCTCGGCGTAGAGCGCCCAGCCCTCCGCGAAATAGCTGCTGCGATGCGCCGCCCGTACCGCTGGCGAAGTCCCGGCCGCCCAGGACAGCTGCCAGTGGTGCCCCGGGTATGCCTCATGCACGGAGATCGTGGGCAGCTGGGCCCGGGCGTTGGTGCGCAGCCGCTGGGTGATCTGCTCCCCGGTGGCATCGTCCAAGGTGTAGGGCACGAAGAAGTGGCCGATGCGGGATCGGGTCAGTGGTGGTGGTTGTAGGTAGGACGCCACCGCCATAATCGGGCGCTGGTAAGCGGGTGCCGGCACTACCCGGCATTGCTCGCCTTCGGCGAAGGTCACCAGCTCGCGGTCGGCCAGGAAGGCTCGGGCCCGCGCGGTTTCAGCCTCGTATTCCGCGCGCATCGCCTGCAGTGTGGGCGGGTGGTTGTCCTGCAGGGTCTCCATGGTGGCCCGCCAGTCGGCGCTGCCGCCGGGCACCTGAGGCGCCAGTTCGCGCATTTGCGTGTCGAGCCCGTCCCAGGCTTCGACGCCCCGACGGTGCAGCTCGCCGGCCCCGTAATCGAGCAGCTCACGTTGCTGTAAGAGTGCTGAGTACAGCGTCTCGCCCGTCCGCCAGTCGCCCGTGGCGCGCTCGGCGAAATCGGTGAGGAATTCGGTGATCTCCTCGAACGCCTGCGCCCCTGAGACCGCTGCGTCCAGCAACCGATCCCGCAGTATGGGGTCGCTGACCTCCGCGGGCAGCGAATCGCGCAGAAACGCCGGTCCGGCAGCGGCCTGCCTCAGACCACGACGGACCAACCGGGGCGCGGACAGAGCGGGGTCCAGGTTGGCTCGGCATGATGCAAGTACCTCGGGCACCTCCGCCAACCGCGCCAGCACCCCGTCGACCAGCTCCGGCTCGGGCCGCAGCCGATGCAGGAACGGCAACAGCAAGCCGGCGAACACCGGGCTCAGATACACCGACGGGTCGCGCCGCCAGGCCGGCCAGCCGGCCATCAACACGTTGCCCCGTAGCGTCGAGACGACGAGGTCCCGGTCGATCCCGGCCGGCTCGGCCTCGAACCGAGCGAGCCACCCGGCGGTCTCCCGCTCGCGGGTGTCGAAGGCCGCGGCGTTGAAGTCGCCGAGCCGGTGGCCGTACCCAGGCGCGCCGAGCGCGTCGGCATGCACCGGATGCTGATCGAAGTACCAGTCGAGATAGGCCTCCATCTGACCGGACGCAGAATCGTCGGTCACGATCGTGGGTCGCCTGTACTCATCGGTCCAGCGTAGCGCTGCGGGTTCGTCATGATGTGCCCTGCAAGATCAGCTCTGACCTCGACACCATCGATCAGTCCTTGGCGTAGTGCGAGGCGCCCCACCAGTCGATGACGACGACCGGCTGGTCGCCGACGACCCAGGCGTCGTGGCCCTGCGGGAGCGCGGTGACGTCGCCCGGGCGCGCGTCGAGCTCGGTGCCGTCGGCCATGACGATGTGCAGGGTGCCTTGCACGTGGTACTGGAAGTGGGGCGCCTCGCACAGTTCGGTGCCGGCGATCGGCTTGATGTGGTCGGACCATCGCCAGCCGGGATGGAGGGTGAGACGGCCGATCTGGCTGCCGCCGATGGTGACCAGGTCGAGTTGTCCCCGCTCGAAAGTGCGACTCTCGTCCGGTGCGGCGAAGGTCTTCTGCTCCGCTGTTGCCATGGTCGTCTCCTACGGATGGTGCGCCGGACCGATCGCCGGCGACGGGAACAACGATGCAGCAAGGTCTTGCCGCCGGTCGGCCGCAGCCGTGGCAAGCCGGTGGCAAGGAGCCCGGGAGATCGTGACGGTCGTCGGTGAACCACAGTCTTGGACTACAAGGAGGTCACGATGCTCGACGACCGCAGCGACGGGCCCGTAGAGCGGTACCTGGCAGCCATCGAAGGTGCGGCGATGGCCGGCTGCGACGCTTTGAGTCCTGAGGTGACGCTCGACGCCACGGTGCCCCACTGGCGCTTCAGCGTCCGCGGTGACGCGGCCGTGCGGACCGAGTTATCCCGCTGGTACGCCGACGCGGGGAGTTTCGAGGAGCTGAGACGCACTCCTTTGCCCGCCGGGGAGCTGGTCGAGTTCACGCTTCGTTGGGAGCAGGAAGGCGTCCCGTACGCCCTCCACCAGGTCCACATCGTTGAAGTGACTGATGGCCGGATCACCAGAGACCAGGTGTGGTGCGGGGGACGGTGGTCGGCGACCTTGCTGGCCGAGATGGCCGAGGCCGCAGATGTCACCGCATGAGACCGTTGCCAGCCTGGACGACCTGCTCATGGCGGCGAGCAGCCGCCAGCCGTGGGTTCCCGATGACACCAAATCGGGCGCACGATTTGAGCGGGTCGTCATCGATGGTGAGCGCTACGTGCTGAAGTATCAGGACCCCCGCGACGACTGGCTGCTGCGGGCCACCGGGGACCCTGGCGAGCGCTACGTTCGGCTGTGGGAAATCGGGCTGTTGGGCCGGATGCCTGACGTCATCGACTCGGCGGTGGTCGCGTGCAGCTTCGACGGCGCGGTGGGCAGGGTCCTGCTGCGTGACGTCTCCACCCAGCTGCTCCCGCCCGGCCGGCCGTTCTCGACCGAACAACACATCCGTTTTGTGGATCACATGGGCGCGATGCACGCCGCCTTCTGGGGATGGCGGGATGAGGTGGGCCTCACGCCCCTGGCCGTCCGGTACCTGATGTTCTCTCCGGCCGTGGCGCAGGCCGAGGCGGCCCGGGGCTCTGAGGCGGTGGTGCCCACGTTGATGGCGCAGGGTTGGGCCAGGCTGCCCGCAGTGTCCACCCGGCTGGCCGACCTGGTGCTGCCGCTCCTCGACGATCCCAGCCCGCTGGTCGCCGCCCTCGGTGCGGTACCGCACACGCTGGTGCATGGTGACTGGAAGGCGGCGAACCTGGGCAGCCACCCGGACGGGCGCACGGTGCTGCTCGACTTCGGCGAAGTTCCTGGGGAGGCGTCGCCCATCGCGGACCTGTCCTGGTATCTGGCGCTCAACGCCGATCTGCTGCCTGAGACCAAGGACCAGGCGATCGCCTCCTACCGGGGCGCCCTGCAACGCCACGGGATCGACACCGCCGGCTGGTGGGACGCCGCGGTCGCGCTCGAACTGCTCGCCACGATGGTCCAGTTCGGGTGGGAGAAAGCGCTCGGCGGCCCTGGTCCGGAACTGGCCTGGTGGGAGGCACGGGCAGCTGAGGGTGCGCAGTGGCTATGACGACCGCCTACAACGGTCTGGCGCACGAGTGGGATGCCGCGGCCGGTGTGGTGTACCGACCTCTCGCGCGGTCGCTGGTCGCAGCGTCGCCGGTGCCACTGGCGGGGCGTCTGGTTCTCGACATCGGGAGCGGGACGGGCGCGGTTGCGCAGGCCGCGGCGGCTCGCGGCGCTCGGGTGGTGGCCATTGACAGATCTACCGAGATGGTCAGCTACCGGAGTGGGCAGGGCTGGCCGGTCGTCGTGGCTGACGTGCTTGCGCTGCCGTTGCGCGACGGTGTGTTCGACGCCGCTGTCGCCGGATTCCTGCTCAATCACCTGCCGCCGGGTCCAGCCCTGGTCGAGCTGGTCAGGGTGGTGCGTCTCGGCGGAGCGGTCCTCGCCTCGACCTGGGCGGGGGGACAGCGCGACTCGGCGAAAGCGGCGATCGACGCCGTCGTGGCCTCCTGGGGCTGGGTCCCGCCCGCCTGGTATCAGGCGATGCGGGAGCAGGTGAAGCAGGTGTCCGGGAATCCGGAACGGCTCACGGTGACCGCCCGGCAGGCAGGTCTGGCGTTCGTGCGGGCCTGGGTGCACCGCGAGGATCTCGGCCTGCTGAGTTCCCACGCGGTGGTCGCCTACCGGCTGGCCACTCCACACATCGCCCCCTGGGTGGGCACGCTTGACCCGCCGGCGAGGGCCGAGCTCGTCCGCCAAGCCCTCGTCGCGGTCCAGCCACACGCCCCAGGGTGGCGACCGGCGGCGGTCCTACTCGCCGGGCGGGTAATGAGCCAGCCCAGCTAACGCCAGCCCAGCCGGCGACGGGCTTCGCGTTCCAGTGCGCCGGTGTAGCCGCCGGCACGCGTCCGCAGTTCGCTGACCCGGCGTCTGGCCAGGTCCTCCCACTCGTCGACGCCGAACGCCGCAGCCACCTCGCCGGTGATCCACCACGCCTCGAGGCCGGCCACCTCGTCGAGCCGCAACAACAGCTGGCCCACCTCGTTCAGGTCGACGGCGCTATCCACGCGATGTGCCGCCGTCGCCGCAACCAGCCGAGCTTGGCCGTGGTAGCGGGATGCGCCGAGGATGGCGGCGTCGGCGGCGAGAGACTCGGCACCGGCCAGCGCAGCCTCGGCGTCCTCCAGGGCCAGGTCGAGACGGGCCCGAACCAGCCGGCCGCGCAGTTGGTGGCGCCAGCGGAAGGCGTGCTCGACTTCGGCGAGCGCCGTGGCCTCGTCGAGGAACTTGCCTGCCGCGTCGAGGTCCCCGGTCAGCAACCGCCCGGAGGCGAGGTCGAGCAGCGCGTGGGCCAGCGGCTCCGTCAGCTGTTGTGGGCGGGCGGCCTCGATCGCCGCCTGGTTGAGTTCGTCGGCCGCAGTGAGCTCACCGAGGTTGCGCAGGATCCACCCGCGCAGGTTCAGCGGGCGTGCGGTCCACCGCTGGGTGCCCATCCGCGCCACGTCGGCGTCGAGCGCGTCCAGCGTGGCCAGTGCCTCCTCAGCACGCCCCAGCATCCCCAACGCCATGGTGGCTGCCATCAGGGCGTAGGCGTTGGGGAACCGGTAAGCAGCAAGACCTTCGCCGTCCTGTTGCTTCACCAGGCGCAGGGTCTCAGCCGGGCGGCCCTGGTTCATCCGTAGCCACGCCAACCACGCCTCGACCATCCGGCCGCTGGCCGCAGGCCCTGCGCTGGCCGCCCCTTCGAGGCGGTCTGCGGCGCCAGCGACGTCGCCCGAGACCAGCGACACCCAGCCACCGAGGGCCAGGCAGCTGGTGCGCAGGTCAACGTCAGTGGCCTGCTGCGCGCCCCGGTCGGCGAGGATGAGCGCCTGGTCGAAGTGTCGTTGCAGATGCGCCGACCACGCGGCCACCTCCAGCGCCTCTGCTCCGGCGCCGCGGGACCGAGCAATCTCGATGTCCTCCGAGGCCTGCACGTAGCGAGCCAGCATCGAGCACACCCGGGCTCGCTCGAGGCGAGCGCCGACCGTGTCGTGCAGTGTCACAGCCTCGTCCAGCAGGCGCAGCGCCTCCTCCTGATCGAATCGGGCCACCGCCAGCCGCGCCGCGGTCACCAACATGGCCGAGGCCTCCGCCAACTCGCCCCCCAGGCGGGCGTGCCAGGCCACCGCCAGCGGGTCGGCATCGGGCCGGGCGGCGAGCGCCCGAGCCGCTGCCCGGTGGATGTAGGCGGTTCGGGACGCTCCCACTGCGGAAGCCAGCGCTTCCCGTACCAAGGCGTGGGCGAAA
>JAODNG010000084.1 GCA_025465385.1 Pseudonocardiales bacterium | reverse complement strand
TGATCCGGAACGCGCACAGCACGTCGCTGTCCTTTGGCTCGTAGTCGGGGAGCCAATACCCCATCTCGGCGTAGGGGATCACCCCTGCTGACCAGCGATCTGCCTTCTTCTTCTTGGTCTCCTGTTTGGACCCGTTGCCTTCGGTGTCAGCCACTCGTGCCTCCTCTTGGTCAGTACCGAGCGTGGCGGTAAATACTCAGCTTGTCTATCAACTCTTTGGCTGCGACTGTGTAATGATTGCTCATGACTGAGTCCCGGTTGCGCACGCTGGTCGCGCTGGCTGCCACCGGGTCGGTGCGCGGTGCCGCCAGCCGCCTGACGGTCACCGAGTCCGCGGTGTCGGCTTCGATGGGAGCGCTGGCCCGCGAGCTGGGAGTGCCTCTGGTAGAGCCGGTGGGTCGTGGGCTGCGGCTGACGGCGTCCGGCGTCGTCTATGCGCGATACGCCCGTCAAGTGCTGGGACTGCTCGACGAGGGTGCGGCGGCTGCGGTGCAGGAACTCGACCCGGAACGGGGCCGGCTTCGGCTCGCCGCGGTCACCACCGCAGGGGAACACCTGATGCCCGCTCTGCTGGCCGAGTTCCGCCGGCATCACCCCAGAGTCGCGCTGGCCCTGGAGGTGGCCCCCAGCGTGCAGGTGTGGGATCTGGTTAGCGCGCACGAGGTCGACCTGGTCATCGCCGGGCGGCCACCTTCGGGAGTGGAAGCGCACGTGGTCGCCACCAAGCCCAACGAGCTGGTGGTCGCGGCGGCGCCCTCGGTCGCCGACGCGTTCGACTGGACCAGCACCCCATGGTTGCTGCGCGAGCAGGGCTCAGCCACCCGCACGAGGGTCGAGAGCTACCTGAAGTCGCAACACGTCGCACCACCTCGGCTGGTGCTGGGTTCCAACGGGGCCGTGGTGGCCGGCGCGGTAGCCGAGCTCGGTTGCGCGCTGGTCTCGCGGGACGCCATCGCGGAGCTGCTATCCGACGGGCGACTGGTCACGGTACCTACGCCGGGCACCCCGCTACTCCGGCCGTGGCATGCAGTTGCCGGTACCTATTCGGGCGCCTCGACCGCGCTGTTCGTCGAACACCTGCACGCGTGCGGCTGGCGACCCTGCGCAATCACCCCCCCACTGGATCCACCCACTGGGGGACGTGCGCGACCCCGGCCCGGGCCTAGGCTCGATGGTGGCGGCGTGGGCTGGCCCGTCGCCGTGGAGGGAGGGCCATGATCGAGGCGCTGCACGGAACCGCTCGAACGATGGTGAGCCGGCCGCGCGGCATTCTCGCGGCCGACGAGAGCGTCGGCACCATGTCTTCCCGGCTGGAGAAGGTCGGGGTATCCGCGACGGCGGAGAACCGTCGGGACTACCGCGAGATGTTGGTCACCGCCCCTGACCTGCACGAGGGAATCAGTGGGGTAATCCTGTCCGACGAGACCTTCAATCAGAAGCTCAGCGACGGGAACGCCTTTCCGCTGGCCCTGCACGCGCTGAACATCCTGCCCGGAATCAAGGTCGACACCGGCGCGAAAGACCTAGCCCTGTCGCCCGGTGAGAAGATCACCGAAGGTCTCGATGGCTTGCGCGAACGGCTCCGGGACTATGTCTCCCGCGGAGCCCGTTTCGCCAAGTGGCGTGCCGTGATCACTATCGGTGAGAAGACGCCGACGCGTAACGCCCTGAGGGCCAACGCACACGCGCTGGCCCGTTATGCCGCGCTGTGCCAGGAGTCGGTGTTGGTACCCATCGTCGAGCCCGAGGTGTTGATGGACGGCGACCACACCATCGAGCGGTGCGCCGAAGTGACCCGGGCGGCCCTGGAATATCTACTAGCGGAGCTGGACGAGGCCGGGGTGGATCTCGCCGGCACCGTGCTCAAGCCCAACATGGTCGTGCCAGGCACGACCTCGGGCCAGCAGGCCAGTCCCGAGGAGGTTGCCGAGGCGACCGTCACCACGCTGCGGGCGGTGCTGCCCGAGACGTTGGCCGGGGTGGCCTTTCTCTCCGGTGGTCAGTCGCCTGAGGTGGCGACCACGAACCTGGCCGCGATGCAGAAGCATGAGACACCGTGGCCGCTGACGTTCTCCTTCGGCCGGGCGTTGGTCGACCCGGCGCTGAAGGCCTGGCACGGGGATCCCGCGCTCATCTCGGCGGGACAGCAGGCGCTGATCAGCCGGGTGCAACCCAACTCGGCCGCGGTGGCCTGACACTCAGCTACTGAGCCACTCAACGGCTGAGCCACTCAAGGTTGTGACGCTTAACGGAAGAAACCCTCGCGCAATGCGGTTGCCACCGCCGCCGCGCGGTCGGTCACGGCCAGCTTCCGGTAGATGCCCCGAACGTGGCTCTTGACGGTCTCCTCACCGACCAGTAGTTCGGTGGCAATGGTCCGGTTGGACGAGCCGCCGACCATCAGGGAAAGCACCTGGCTCTCCCGGGGGGTAAGCCCCAGGTGTGCTCCGGGCCAGTACCCGCCAGCCCGCAGGCGGCCGGCGGACGCTCCAGCTCGGGCGCTAAGACCCGCGTCGACGACCACGCCACCGGCGTGCACCCGTCGCAATTGCTCGACCAGCTCCGGTCCGTCGATGCGCTTGAGAAGGTAGCCCGCTGCGCCGGCCTGCATGGCTTGGAACAGGTACTGCTCGTCGTCGTAGACGGTCAGCAGGACGACCCGGCGTCCGGAGGAGTCCGCGATGAGCTCACGGCACAGGTCCAGCCCGCTCTCCCCGCCCAGTCGCACGTCGGCGAGGACGATGTCGGGGTCCAGCCCAGCTACTACCCGCCGTGCTGTCGCCGCGTCCGCGGCTTCGCCGACCACCCGGACCTGTCCAGTGAAGCGACTGAGCATCGCCTTGAGACCGGTGCGCACCATCTCATGGTCATCGACCAGGACCACACGGAGCGGCTGGCCTTCCATGTGCTGAGTGTAATCGGGTCATCCCCTCCCCTTTCCCTCCAGGAGGGGACGCCGGACTGCGGGGGCTTGCTTACCGTCAAGCGCGGCCTATCGAGGCTTGCGGGGCCTTCGAGGCCGTGCGAAGAAAAGGGGTATGTCGTGCCCGACAAATTGTTGCGAATGGAGCGGGCTGGCTCCAGCACATCGCGGCCGGTGATGCTCGCGATCGCCGGCGACAGCGCTGCCGGAAAGACCACGCTGACCCAAGGGCTGGTGGACGCGCTGGGCGCCGATCGAATCACGTCGCTGTGTGTGGATGATTACCATCGCTATGATCGCCAGGAACGCAAGGGGCTGCCATTCACGGCACTGCACCCGAACTGTAATTACGTGCAGATCATGGAGCAGCACCTGCAGCTGCTGGCCACCGGGCAACCGGTGCTCAAGCCGGTCTACGACCATGACACCGGCGAGCTCACCCGGCCCGAACTCATCGAGCCCACCGAGTTCGTGATCGTCGAGGGCCTGCTACCGCTGCACACCCGGCTGGCCCAGGCATGCTTCGACATCACCGTCTACCTCGACCCGCCGGAGCACATCCGCCGCGAATGGAAGGTCAAGCGCGACACCGCCAAGCGCGGATATAACTCGGAGCAGGTACTGGCTGAACTCGACAAGCGAGAGCCCGAGTCCGAGGAATTCATCCGGCCGCAGCGGTCCGCCGCCGATATCGTGGTTCGCTTCGGCCCCATCGAGGGGCGCCAGGACCCGCCGGACACCCCGCTGTCGGCTGAACTGACACTGCGCCCGACGATCCGCCACCCCGACCTCACCGGAGTGTTCCGCGAGTCCGACCGGCGCGCCATGCACCTCAAGCTCAAGCGCGACGAGGATGGCAGACCGGTGGAGGGCCTGCATGTGCACGGGTATGTGCCTCGCGAGGAGAGCCGGCTGTTGGAGAAGGCGATCTGGGCGGAGCTCGGCACGGAGTCGGAGCTGCCATCCACGCTCGGCCAGATCGGTGAGGGGACACGCAGTGAGCCGCTGGCGATCACCCAGCTGCTGTTGCTTTACCACATGCTCGACTCAGTTCGCTGACGAGTCGGTCAGCGGAGCTGGCGCGGGATCGTTCACGGCCGGCTGCTTCCCTGCGAGTAACCGGCCGATGCCGCGCAGTTCTGGAAGATCGTGCACGTCCACGGCCAGCGCCGGCACTGCGACCACCGCAACCGCCGGATGTGCCCGGCGAAACCGTGCTAACAGCCGGTGTTCCCGCTGCGCCAGGGCGACCCGGTCGGCATGTAACCGCAGGACTGCCGCAGCCAGCGGCCCAGCGGAGTCGGCGGCTGGTGCCGCTCGTTCCAGCGTCTCAGCCACCGTCTCGGCGCGCGCAGCCGG
>JAODNG010000073.1 GCA_025465385.1 Pseudonocardiales bacterium | reverse complement strand
GTCCCGCCGCGACGCAGCGCCGCCGGACCGAGGGGGGAGGTGCCCGGCGGAGCCTCTGTGTGGGCTTGCCTGTGAGGCCGAACTAATTCCTCAATCAGGTGGCTTGCGTACTAAATGTTAGCCTTTCGCGGGTCTACCTCACTATTTATCACCTGAATGACCTAGCTCCAGCGCCGAGACAGGGCGCTAATTGCACCCAGAGCGACTGCTCCGGCACTCGAAGAACGCAATACACCGCGGCCGAGCCGAACCGGCTGACCGCCTGCCGCCGCGAGCGTGGCCAGTTCGACGTCGGTGATGCCGCCCTCAGGTCCGACCACTAGCAGTAGTTCTCCCGCGGCGGGCAACGCCACCATGGACAGCGGTTCAGCGGCACTCTCGTGCAACACCAGGCAACCCGCGGCGGCAGCGCAGCGCTGCCCGAGCACGGTGGTGCCCACTGGCTCGGCCACCTCGGGGAACCATCCCCGGCGGGACTGTTTGGCCGCCTCCCTAGCGGCCTGCCGCCAGCGGGACAGCGCGTTGGCTCCGCGCGGCCCATCGTCCCAGCGGGCCACGCAGCGGTCAGCTCGCCAAGGCAGTACCGCGTCCACCCCCGCTTCAGTGGCGAGCTCCACCGCCAGCTCCCCACGCGGACCCTTGACCAGCGCCTGGGCCAGCGTGACCCGCAAGTCTGGAGCGGGCTCACTCTCCCGGCGCAGCGCCTTGAGTTGCAGCCGATCGCGACCCGCATCGAGCACTTCACACACGGCCAACTCTCCACAGCCGTCGGTGAGTACCAGACCCTCGCCGGCGCGCAACCGTCGCACAGTCGCGGCGTGCCTTCCCTCGGGTCCGTCCAGCGTCGTCTCGCCGCCCTCGCAAGGCAGCTGCTCGGCGAAGAACACCGGCAGGCTGCTCACCCCGGCTCCTCAGCGCCCGCCTAAGGAATCCCGCAACCGGGAGAACAAACCGCCGGCCCGGCCGTTCGCCGTGAGCTCAGCCTGTTCTTCACCCCGCAGCACGGCAAGCTCGCGCAGCAGTTCGCTCTGCCGGGGATCCAGCCGCGTGGGGGTCACCACATCGAGGTGGACGAACAGGTCACCCCGTCCCTCGGCGCGGCCAGTGCTGCGCAGCCGTGGCATCCCACGCCCCCGCAGAGTCAGCACGGTCGCACACTGGGTGCCCGGTTCAACGCGCACCTCTTCGGTGCCGTCAAGAGTCTCCAGCGCGACGGTGGTGCCCAGTGCGGCGGCGGTCATCGGAACCCGCACCGTGCAATGCAGGTCAGCGCCGTCCCGGGTGAATGTCTCGTGCGGCACCTCCTGCACCTCGACGTACAGATCACCCGCGGGGCCGCCCCCAGGACCTACCTCGCCTTGGCCGGCCAGCCGCACCCGCATCCCGTCGCCCACCCCGGCCGGCACCTTGGCCGTGACGGTGCGGCGGGTCCGGACCCGGCCATCACCACCGCATTGGTGGCAGGGGTCGGGGATGACTTCACCGAAGCCGCGACACACCGGGCACGGCCGCGAGGTCACCACCTGCCCGAGAAATGAACGCTGGACGTTCTGCACCTCGCCGGCGCCGGCACAGGTGTCGCAGGTCTGCGGCCGGGTGCCGGGCGCGCAACCCGAGCCGTTGCATTCGCTACACAGCACGGCGGTATCGACAGTGAGCTCGCGAGATGCCCCGGTCGCACACTCCTCGAGGACAAGCTGCAGCCGGATCAGCGCGTCCGAACCGCTCTGTACCCGGCTACGCGGCCCCCGCCGGCCAGCGCCTCCGGTCGCACCGAAGAAGGCATCCATGATGTCGCCGAAACCGAACCCGCCGAAGGGATCGCCCCCTGCGCCACGACCACCGCCAGACTCCAGCGGGTCCCCGCCGAGGTCGACGATCTGGCGCTTCTGCGGATCGGTCAGTACCTCGTATGCCGCGGTGATGTTCTGGAAACGCTGCTGCGCCTCAGCGTCAGGATTGACGTCGGGGTGCAGCTCCCGCGCCAGCTTGCGGTAGGCGCGTTTGATCTGTTCCGCGCTGGCATCCCTGGGCACACCCAGGATTGCGTAGTAGTCCCTAGCCACGCTGGCGTCCTCCTGGCCGCAGCCCTCGCCGCGGTAATCGTCGTACATATCGATGAGCCCGACTCAGCTCACCGGGTAGTCAGGATCTCCCCCACGTATCGTGCTACCGCGCGCACCGCGGCGATGGTGCCCGGATAGTCCATTCTGGTCGGTCCGACCACGCCCATCCCCCCCACCACGGTGCCGTGTGAGGCATAGCCGATCGAGACCAATGAGGTGCTGCGCATCTCTTCGGCTTCGTTCTCCTCGCCGATCCGCACCGTGACGGTGCCCGAATCACGGGCGACGGCCAGCAGCTTAAGCACGATCACCTGCTCCTCCAACGCCTCGAGTACCTGGCGTAAGGAACCAGGGAAGTCGGCGGCGTTTCGGGTGAGGTTGGCGGTACCCCCGAGCAGCAACCGCTCCTCGGGATGTTCCACCAACGTCTCGATGAGAACAGTGGAGGCCCGGGTCATCGCGTCGCGGAGCTCAACGGGCGCCTGCTCGGGAAGGTCGGCTACGGCGGCGGAGGCCTCCACCAGCCGGCGCCCGGACAGCGCCTGGTTGAGCAGCGTTCGCAGTTGCGCCACCTGGTTCTCGGTGATGACGTCACCCAGGTCGAGGAGACGCTGGTCCACCCGGCCAGCATCGGTGATCAGGACCAGCATCAACCGGGCGGGGGTGACCGCGAGCACCTCGAGGTGGCGCACCGTGGACCGGCTCAGCGTGGGGTACTGGATCACCGCCACCTGCCGGGTGAGCTGGGCAAGCAACCGCACGCTGCGGCGCAGCACGTCGTCAAGGTCGACCGCACCGTGCAGGAAGGTTTGCACGGCACGGCGCTCGGCCGCCGACAGTGGCTTTATCTCCGATAGCCGGTCGACGAACAGCCGGTAACCCTTGTCGGTGGGCACCCGGCCGGCGCTGGTGTGCGGCTGAGTGATGTAGCCGTCCTCTTCCAGCGCCACCATGTCATTGCGAATGGTTGCGCTCGATACCCCGAATTGGTGGCGCTCCACCAACGATCGGGACGCCACCGGCTCATGGGTGGCCACGTAGTCGGTGACGATGGCGCGCAGTACTTCGAACCGGCGGTCGTCCGCGTTCACGTCACCTCCCCTGGTGCTTGGGTTCTGTTACCGAGTCCTGGCCCTGGTAGGGCCTGTAGCCCGAGTCTAGTGCGCCCCGGGCGCAGCCGTCGGAACCCGCCGACACGCCCGATACCCTGTGCCCTCGCGCCGAGCGGGGAACGGAGGTGAGCACCGGCTGTGATCTTCAAAGAAGTCCGGCATGGCCGCCCGTATCCCGAGCACGGGTTCTCCATGAAGGACTGGGCACAACTACCACCCCAGCAGGTGCCCTTGGCAGACCTGATCACCACCGCCACGGTGGTGGAGCTGGACCGGCTGCTGTCCGAGGACCCCACCCCCTTCGGCGATCTGTTCCCGCACGCGGTCCGGTGGTGCGGCGAGCTTTTCTTAGAGGACGGCCTGCACCGCGCCCTCCGCGGCGCCCTTCAGCAACGCACCGCCCTGCACGTCCGGATCCTCGACCTAGACCTGCTACGCAGCTGACCGGCGGCAACCCACTGGTCACGGTTGAAGATCGAGTCAGGGTGTTAGGAGGTCGCGGACAACAGCGTCGGCGAGTAGGCGGCCGCGGCGGGTGAGTACCAGTCGGTCGCCTGGGACGGCGATGACCAGACCGTCGGAGATCGCGCGATGGGCGGCGGCCCTACCTAGCGAGTCGAGGGCCTCCAGAGGCAAGCCCTCGGCCACCCGCAGCCCCAGCATGATCCGCTCGGTGTACTGCTCCTCAAGGCTGAGGATCTCCCGGCCAGCCGCCGGGGAGCAACCGGCCTCCAGCGCGGCGGCGTAGTGCGCTGGGTGTTTGACGTTCCACCACCGCACCCCGCCGACGTGCGAATGCGCACCTGGGCCGGCGCCCCACCAGTTCCCGTCGGCCCAGTAGCCGATGTTGTGCCGGCAGCGCGACTCAGCAGACGTGGCCCAGTTGGACACCTCGTACCAGTGCAGGCCGGCCGCGGACAGCGCAGTGTCGATCTGCTCGTAGCGCTCAGCGAGCACATCGTCGTCCGGTCCTGGTAGCTCCCCGCGGGCTATCCGACGGGCCAGCGCGGTACCAGCCTCGACGACCAGAGCGTAAGCCGATACGTGGTCGACCCCGGCGCTGAGCACTGCCTCCAGGGAGGCGGCCAGATCGTCGGAGGTCTCCCCCGGCGTGCCGTAGATCAGATCGAGGCTGACCTGGCCAATCCCGGCGGCGCGGGCCTGGGCCGCCGCAGCCACCGGCCGGCCTGGAGTGTGCACCCGGTCCAGCACGGCCAGCACGTGCGGCGCTGCGCTCTGCATCCCGAGCGAGACCCGGGTGTAGCCGGCCGCGGCGATCCCGGCGAAGAACCCAGGTGAGGTGGATTCGGGGTTGGCTTCGGTGGTCACCTCAGCACCTGGAGCTAATCCCAATGACCCGCGGATGGCGTCGAGTACCGCGGCGAGCCCCGCGGCACCGAGCAGCGACGGCGTGCCGCCACCTACGAACACCGTGTCAGCCGGCTCCGGCTCCCCCAGGACGTGGGCAGCGAGGTCTAGCTCCCGGCGCATCGCGTCCAGCCAGGTGGAGGGTGAGGTAGCCAGCTCTCCGGGGGTGTAGGTGTTGAAGTCGCAATACCCGCAGCGGGTGGCGCAGAACGGCACATGTACATAGACGCCGAACGGCGCCCCGCGCACGTCTCGCAGAGCCGCAGCGGGCAACGCCCCGTCAGACGGGGCCGGGGCACCGACCGGGAGGGCAGCCACGTGAGCAGTATCCCAACATCCGAACGTAGGTAGTCGCCGACGGCGCCAGGTGGCACTCTGGAGCACGTGGTCGCGCCCGGACTCCCGCTGGTGGTTCGCCGCCATGTCGATTATGTCCGGGTTTCCAGCGCGCTGTGCCGCCCGATGAGCTGACGCCCCGCCCGACTGTCCCAGCCGGCGCCGGGTGCGCCGGAAGCTGGGCTGCACGATGACCTGGTCATGGCCTCCCCCGCGCGTCGGTGCTCCCTCAACGGAGGCACCCGATGTCTGCACCAGCACGCCGGTCGCCAGCGACGAAGGCTCGCCGTGGGGAGGGCCAGTGGGCTCTGGGTCATCTCGAGCCACTCAACCCCAACGAGCGCACCAAGAAAGACGACGACGGGCTCAACGTCCGGCGCCGGATCGAGACGATCTACGCGTTGCGGGGCTTCGATTCGATCGATCCGGCTGATCTGCGTGGCCGGTTCCGCTGGTGGGGGCTTTACACCCAGCGCCGACCCGGCATCGACGGTGGCCGGACCGGCACCCTGGAGCCCGAGGAACTCGATGACTCCTACTTCATGATGCGGGTACGCATCGACGGTGGCGCGCTGAGCACCGAGCAGCTGCGGGTGCTCGGTGAAATCTCCCGGCTCTACGCCCGCGACACCGCTGACATCACCGACCGGGAGAATATCCAGTATCACTGGATCCGGATCGAGGACGTGCCCGCGATTTGGGAACAGCTCGAAGCTGTCGGGCTGTCCACCACCGAGGCCTGTGGCGACTGCCCTCGCGTTGTGCTGGGCTCCCCGGTCGCAGGTATCTCCGCCGACGAGATTATCGACGGCACCCCGGCGATCGACGAGATCACCCGGCGCTACATCGGCAGCCCGGAGTTCTCCAACCTGCCCCGGAAGTACAAGACCGCGATCTCCGGTCAGCAGGACGTCGCCCATGAAGTCAACGACATTTCCTTCGTCGGGGTGGTGCATCCCGAGCACGGGCCGGGCTTCGATCTCTGGGTCGGCGGCGGGCTGTCCACCAACCCGAGGATCGCGCAGCGACTGGGCGCCTGGGTACCCCGCGACGAGGTGCCCGACGTCTGGGCCGCGGTGACGACGCTGTTCCGGGACTACGGCTACCGGCGGCTGCGGCACCGCGCCCGGATCAAGTTCCTGATCGCCGACTGGGGCGCGGAACGCTTCCGCGAGGTGCTGGAGACGCAGTACCTGCACAGGAGACTCGTCGACGGCCCCGCCCCGCAACCGCCGCCCGCCCCGATCGACCACGTCGGCGTGCACCGCCAGCGCGACGGCAAGTGCTATATCGGTCTCGCTCCGATGGCCGGTCGCGTCTCGGGCACCACACTGGTCGACGTGGCCAAAGCCGTCGAGCGGGCCGGGTCCGCCCGGGTCCGGCTGACTCCGTACCAGAAGCTCGTCGTTCTCGACGTCGCCGAGTCCGAAGTGGATGGCCTGGTCACCGAGCTGGACAGACTGGGGCTGCGGGCCGACGCCAGCCCGTGGCGGCGCTCGGTGATGGCCTGCACCGGCATCGAGTTCTGCAAGCTGGCCATTGTCGAGACGAAGAATCGGGCGATCACACTGGTGGCCGAGCTGGAGCGGCGCCTCGCCGACGTCCAGTCCACTCTGGAGGTCCCGGTCTCGGTGCACCTCAACGGCTGCCCGAACTCGTGTGCCCGGATCCAGGTCGCCGACATCGGACTCAAGGGCCAGCTCGTCACCGACGCCGAGGGCAACCAGGTCGAGGGTTTCCAGGTTCATCTGGGCGGCGGGCTGGGGCTGGACAGCGGGTTCGGCCGCAAACTGCGCGGGCACAAGGTGGCCTCTGCCGAGCTTGCCGGTTACGTGGAGCGGGTGGTTCGCGGTTACGTCCAGCAGCGTGGGCCGGGCGAGCGGTTCGCGCAGTGGGTCCTTCGCGTCGACGAGGGCTCGTTGCGATGACGGAGACCAGGGCGGTTCCGTTTTATTGCCCGTACTGCGGCGAGGAGGACCTTCGACCGTCCGAAGAGCCGGCGGGGGCTTGGCGCTGCGCGGACTGCCAGCGGGCGTTCGTCGTCCGCTTGGTGGCACTGGTGGCCCCGACCCCGAACACAGCGCGGTGACCGTGACCCTCGATCTGGGGCAGCTCGCGCGGCGCGCTGGCCGCGAGCTGGAGTGCGCCCCTGCTCCGGAGATCCTGCACTGGGCGGTGCAAACCTTCGGCGCTCGGTTCGCGGTGGCATCGTCGATGCAGGACGCGGTCCTGGTGCACCTGGTCTCGCAGGTCGCCTCGGGTGTCGATGTGCTGTTCTTGGACACTGGTTACCACTTCGCCGAGACGTTGGGTACCCGAGACGCTGTCGCCGCGGCCTACGACGTGAACTTGATCAACCTGACACCCCGGCAGACCGTCGCCGAACAGGACGCCACCCAGGGACCCAAGCTGCACGACCGCGACGCGGACCGGTGCTGCCGGATGCGCAAGGTGGAACCACTGGATCGCGCGCTGGCGCACTACGACGCCTGGGCTACGGGGTTGCGCCGGGTCGAGGCGCCGAGTAGGCGCGGCACGCCGGTGGTGTCGTACGACGCCGACCGGGGCAAGGTGAAGATCGCTCCGATCGCAAGCTGGAGCGACGCTGACGTCGAGGATTACATCGCCAAGCATGACATCGTGGTCAACCCGCTGGTGGCTGCTGGCTACCCGTCGATCGGCTGTGTCCCGTGCACTCGAGCGGTGGTGGCCGGGCAGGATCCCCGTGCCGGACGCTGGGCCGGCTTGGCCAAGACCGAATGCGGGATTCACCGATGAGCCGGGGCGCCACAGTGTGGTTGACCGGCCTGTCCGGGGCGGGCAAGACCACGATCGCCGTCGCCGTCGCCGAGCGGCTGCGCGCCGCCGGCCGGGAGGTGGAGGTGCTCGACGGCGACGAGCTGCGCCGTGGCCTGTCCGCCGGGTTGGGCTTCTCCCGGGACGACCGGGACACCCACGTCCGGCGCGTCGGTTTCGTGGCCGAACTGCTCGCCCGGCACGGTGTCATCGCACTGGTTCCGGTCATCGCCCCGTACGCCAGCACCCGCGACGAGGTACGGGCCCACCACGACGCGCACGGCACTGGCTATCTCGAGGTGCACGTGGCCACCGCGTTGGCCGAGTGCATCCGCCGCGACGTCAAGGGCCTTTACGCCCGAGCAGCGGCTGGTGAACTGACCGAGATGACCGGCGTGGACGACCCGTACGAGGAGCCCGACAAACCGGATCTGCGATTGGACACCACCGGCACGGACATCGCCGCCGCCGCACGACGCGTGATGGAGCTACTCACCGAGAGGGGCATGACGTGACGGCAATCCTGACACGCATTCAGCGGGGTAATCCGCACCCGGATAACCCCGCTGAATGCGGCACGTCCGGGGATCATCTCGCGGCACTGGAATCTGAGGCGGTGCACATCATCCGGGAGGTGGTGGCCGAATTCGACCGTCCGGTGTTGCTGTTCTCTGGGGGCAAGGACTCCGCAGTGCTGCTGCACCTGGCGCTGCGGGCGTTGTACCCCGCGCCTTTGCCATTCCCGTTGCTGCACGTCGACACCGGGCACAACTTCCCGGAGGTGATCGCCTTCCGGGACCGCGTGGTCGCCGATCTGGGGCTGCGGTTGCACGTGGCGGCGGTGCAGGACTGGATCGACGACGGGCGGCTGACCGAGCGTCCCGACGGTACCCGCAACCCGCTGCAGACCGTCCCGCTGCTGGACACCATCAATGAGCACCGCTTCGATGCGGTCTTCGGCGGTGCCCGCCGCGATGAGGACCGGGCGAGGGCCAAGGAGCGCATCGTCAGCCTGCGCGACGCCTTCGGCGGCTGGGATCCTCGCCGGCAACGTCCCGAGCTGTGGAGCCTCTATAACGGCCGGCACACCGCCGGGGAGCACGTCCGGGTATTCCCGCTGTCCAACTGGACCGAACTGGATATCTGGCACTACATCGCCCGCCGGGACGTGCCGATCCCCGATATCTACTACGCCCATCCGCGGGAGGTGTTCGCCCGCGACGGGATGTGGCTGACCGCCGGTGAGTGGGGCGGCCCGCGCAACGGCGAGCGGATCGTCACCAAGTCGGTGCGGTATCGGACCGTGGGCGACGCTTCCTGCACCGGTGCGGTGGAGTCCACCGCAGTGACCATCGACGAGGTAGTCACCGAGGTGGCCACCAGCCGGATCACCGAGCGCGGCGCCACTCGGGCCGACGACCGGCTGTCCGAGGCCGCCATGGAAGACCGCAAACGTGACGGCTACTTCTGATGGCAGGTTTGTTGCGGCTGACCACCGCCGGGTCCGTCGACGACGGTAAGTCCACGCTGGTCGGGCGGTTGCTGCAGGACACCCAGTCGATCCTGGTCGACCAGCTCGCGGCGGTGGACCGGGCAACCCGGGCTCGGGGCGGCGTGGAGCTGGATCTTGCTTTGCTCACCGATGGGCTGCGGGCCGAGCGCGAACAGGGCATCACCATCGACGTCGCCTACCGCTACTTCGCCACGCCCACCCGCAAGTTCGTGCTGGCCGACTGCCCTGGGCATGTGCAGTACACCCGCAACACCGTCACCGGGGCGTCGACCGCGGAGCTCGCCGTGGTACTGGTCGACGCGCGCAACGGCCTGGTCGAGCAGACCCGCCGGCACCTCGCCGTCATGGCGTTCCTGCGGGTACCGCACGTGATGCTGGCGGTGAACAAGATGGACCTGATGGACTTCGACGAGCCGACTTTCCGGCGCATCGAGTCGGAGTTCGCGGCGGTGGCTCGCTCGTTGGGCGTGCCGGACGTAGTCAGCGTGCCGGTGTCGGCGCTGCATGGTGACAACGTCGCGACCCGCAGCGTGCGCACCTCGTGGTATCGGGGCCCGACGCTGCTTGATCATCTGGAGGCGGTGCCCACCGGGCGGGAAGCGGTGGCCGAGCCGATGCGCTTCCCGGTGCAGCTGGTGCTGCGACCCCGCACCGCCGAGCATCCTGATTACCGGGGGTTGGCCGGCCAGATCGCCTCCGGGGTCCTCGTGGTGGGCGATGACGTCATCGCGCTGCCCTCAGGAGGGCGCTCCACCGTCACCGGCATCGACACCCCCGACGGTCCGGTGCTGCGGGCCACCGCCGGGCAGTCTGTCACCGTGCTGCTGGCCGACGAGATCGACGCCGGGCGGGGCGAGGTGCTCGCCCGCCTGGAGCAGCAACCGCGGGTGGTGACCGAGCTTGCCGCGGACCTGTGCTGGCTGGCCGACCGGCCGTTGCGGCCCGGGGCGCGGGTATTGATCAAACACGGCACTCGCACCGTCCGGGCGATCGTCACCGCGCTGACCGGGCGGCTGGACCTGCACACCCTGCACCACACCGAGCCACCGGCCTCGCTGGAACTCAACGAGATCGGCGGCGCGCTCATCCGTCTCGCTGAGCCCCTGGCGGTGGACTCCTACGCCACCGACCGGCACACCGGTGGCTTCCTGGTCATCGACATCGCCGACGGCAACACGCTGGCCGCCGGACTGGTTGGGTCTCGGGACGCCGCGTGAGGCCGGCTTTGGTGGCGGTGGCGCACGGCAGCCGCGACCCGCGCTCCGCCGCCACGATCTCTTCCCTGCTGGACCGGGTGCGATCGCTACGGCCCGACCTCGACATCCGGCTCGCCTTCCTGGACCTCTGCACACCCAGGCTGGAGACCGTGCTCACCACGGTGTCCCGGGCGGTGGTGGTCCCCCTGCTGCTGGGCCGCGCCTTCCACGCCGACGTGGATCTACCCGGTGCGGTGGCGCGCGCCGTGGCAGCCCGACCCGAGTTGGATATCACGGTGGCCGACGTGCTGGGTCCCGACGCACGGCTGGAAGCCGTTGCGCTACGCCGTCTGGCCGAGGTCGGCGTATCCACTGCTGACTCGGGGTTCGGCGTCGTGCTCGCCGCTGCCGGTTCCCAACAAGCCCCGTCCAACGCCGCCGTCGGCGCCGTGGCGCATCGGCTCTCGCAGCACACCCGTTGGCAGGTGGTTCCCGCCTTCGCCTGCGCAGCGCGCCCCACCGTCTCCGACGCCATCGCGACGCTGCAGGCGCAAGGCGCTCACCGCATCGCCGTCGCGTCCTGGTTCCTCGCCCCAGGCCTACTCCCCGACAAAGTCGTGCGGCAGGCCGGTGGCACCGCGTTGCTCGCAGCCCCTCTAGGCGCCGACGCCGCTGTCGCTGAACTCATCCTGCACCGCTACGACGGCACCAACCAGGGACGCCTGGCCCGTGATCGATGCCGGCCGGAATCGATCACCGCGTACCGTCAGGCGCATGACCGCCGAGCTGGTGCACCTGGCCGTGCAGTCCGGGATTGCCACCATCACGCTGGACTCCCCCGCTAACCGCAACGCCCTGTCTGCACCGCTGCGCGCCCAACTGTCCGACGCGCTCGATCGCAGCGCCGGCGACAGCTCAGTGCGAGTGGTGGTGCTTGACCACACCGGGCCGGTGTTCTGCGCCGGGATGGACCTCACCGAGCCACCGGACGCGGTCAAGGGACTCCCCGGCATCCTGGAGCGGATCTGGACGCACCCGAAACCGGTCGTCGCCAGGCTCGCCGGGCACGCCCGCGCCGGCGGGATCGGTCTGGTCGCGGCCGCCGATGTCGCCGTCGCCGCGCAGGGGGCCACGTTCGCGTTCACTGAGGTGCACCTCGGTGTGGTGCCCGCGGTGATCTCGGTGACTGTGCTGCCCCGGCTGCTGCCGCACTCGGCACACGAGCTCTTTCTCACCGGCGAGACCTTCGACGCTACCCGGGCGGCCGCCATCGGCCTGCTCAACAGCGCGGTACCCGCCGATCAGCTCGACGCCGAAGTGGACCGCTACACCGGAATGCTCGTCAAGGGTGCACCCGAGGCGCTAACCCTGACCAAACAGCTGCTGCACGCGTCGACGATGACGCGGGATTTCCCGGCGATGCTCGAACTGTCTGTAGCCCGCTTCGCGTCAGCAGAAGCCCAGGAAGGCATCCGCGCCTTCGCCGAAAAGCGTCCACCGTCCTGGTAGGCCGCCGATAACCACCAATCGGTTCCGAATGGCGGCTGCACGGCGCCGAAAATCGCCGTTACCGTTCCGAATGGCGATCGTGCAGGGTTCAGGCATCCTCGAGCAGGACTGACAGGGGGCGTTGCGGGTTGGCGTCGGATGCGGCGTCGAGCACTTCGAGGATTGCGCGGTAGCCGTCGGGGTCTGCGGTCTCGAGTTGGCGGTGGCCGGTCCAGATCAGCACGTGCTCACCGGTCGGCTGCCAGGATAGGTCAGCGAGGCTGTCGTGCAGGGCGTCGAGATTGCGGCCATACCAGGCCGGGAAATTCAAAGCGGTGCCGATCGCGTTGAGCGCCTCTGCCTTACTCGTCACCGGGCCCAGCAGATGCACCAGCGCTCCTCGTGCACGGGCCTGCTCCAGCGCACCACCAGCATCGGGCACATAGTGCAGCATCCGCCTCACCGCTGCGGATCGACCACGACGAACGACACATAGTGGTCGCCGGTGTAGTACAGCTCGGCTGCACCGCCGGTGATCAGGCGCCGAGCGCTCCGGTCAGGCGCTCCCGGCGTCGGGACGGTGTACTCGTGGTAATAGCCGGACTGCCGTGGCGGCAAGTGCTTCTCCCGGTTACCGAACACCACCCCGTCCTGCCGATACCGGAACGGGCCGCCGTGCTGGATCAGCTGCCACTCCTGCCCGACCTGCGGCGGTAGCTGCGACAGGCTTCGCACCGGCAGTCCAGCCGTCGAGGTGACCGCCGCGGGCCGGTTACTGCTAGGCGACCCAGCGGGCTCGGTCAGCGCGTGGCGCCCCAGCCAGCCGATGGTTACCAATACGAGCAGCCCGACCAGCGCGGCACTAATCCGCCGGTGAGGGCTCATCGAGGCTCCTGGGCATCCTCCGCGCCCATGGCGTAGCGGTGCCCGAGTCGTTCGAAGACCACGCCAACTGCCCGGTCGAGCACCCGGGCGGCCCACCAGCAGGCCGGCAGTAACACCAGCATCAACAGGGCCACTTGCGGTGCGAGCCCGAGCTGGGTCAGCCACAGCTCCACGCCGTCCCACCATTGAAGCACGCCGAACAGCACCTCGAGCACAGCCGCAGGATAGCCCGCATGCAACCTACGACCGGGTGGACGGCACTACATTTGGGCGTCATGTTCGCCGTCTATGCTACTGAGCCAAATCCCGAAAATCCGCTGGCCTCGCTGCGGATGGGAGACCGTCCCGACCCAGAAGTGCCACCGGGCTCCGCGGCGGTCACCGTCAAAGCAGCCAGCCTCAATATGCATGACCTGTGGACACTGCGCGGAGTGGGTATCAAACGCGACCAGTTCCCGATGATTCTGGGATGCGACGGCGCTGGAGTGCTCGCCGACGGCACCGAGGTGGTGATCTATCCGGTGGTGACCAGTCCCGGCTGGATCGGCGACGAGACCCTGGATCCACGCCGCACACTGCTCACCGAGAAGCTGCCGGGCAGCTTCGCTGACACCGTCGTGGTTCCGGCCCGCAATGTGGTGCCCAAGCCGGCATCGCTGACCTTTCCTGAAGCGGCCTGCATGGGCACTGCCTGGCTCACCGCCTACCGGATGCTGTTCGTGAAATCCGGATTGCGGGCCGGCCAGACCATGCTTGTGCAGGGTGCCTCCGGCGGGGTGTCCACTGCCCTGGTGCAGCTCGGCAGGGCTGTCGGGATGCGGGTCTGGGTGACCGGACGCACCGAGGGAAAGCGTGCGCTGGCCCAGTCCCTGGGCGCGCACCAGGCCTTCGAGCCAGGGGCTCGGCTGCCCGAACGGGTCGATGCGGTGTTCGAGACGGTCGGCAAGGCGACCTGGTCGCATTCAGCGAAGTCACTCAAGCCGGGAGGCATCATCATCTGTAGCGGCGCTACCAGCGGCGACGCCGACCGCGCCGAACTGCAACGGCTATTCTTCCTGCAGCTGCGAATGGTGGGCTCCACCATGGGCACCCGAGAGGAACTGCGCGACCTGTTGGCCTTCCTGGACATCACAGGACTGCGCCCGCAAATCAGCACTGAGCTGCCGATGTCCGAGGCCAAGCGCGGTTTTGCGGCGATGCTCGACGGCGAGACCGCCGGCAAGATCGTCTTCACGCTTGATCCGGCAAGTAGCATGCGGAGATCATGATTTCTTATTGGCTGGCTTGGCCGAGTCGTTGGTGGACAGCGCAGCGACGAAGGCTTCTTGCGGGACCTCGACGCGCCCGATCGTCTTCATCCGTTTCTTGCCCTCCTTCTGCTTCTCCAGCAGCTTGCGCTTGCGGGTGATGTCGCCGCCGTAGCACTTGGCCAGCACGTCCTTGCGGATGGCGCGGATGGTCTCCCGGGCGATGATCCGGGAACCGATCGCGGCCTGGATCGGCACCTCGAACTGCTGGCGCGGGATGAGTTCACGCAGTTTCGTCGCCATCGAGGTGCCGTAGCCGTAGGCGGCATCGCGGTGCACGATCGCGGAGAACGCGTCCACCGGCTCACCCTGCAGCAGGATGTCCACCTTCACCAGGTCGGCGATCTGCTCGCCGGCCTCCTCGTAGTCCATCGAGGCGTAGCCGCGGGTGCGGGACTTCAACGCATCGAAGAAGTCGAACACGATCTCGGCCATCGGCAGGGTGTAGCGCAGCTCCACCCGCGACTCCGACAGGTAGTCCATCCCCAGCAGGGTGCCGCGCCGGCCTTGGCAGAGTTCCATGATCGTGCCGACGAATTCCGATGGTGCGATGAGAGTGCAGCGGACCATCGGCTCGTATACCTCGGCGACCCTGCCATCGGGCCAGTCCGCGGGATTGGTCACGACCTGCTCGGTGCCGTCGTCGCGGACGACCCGGTAGACCACGTTGGGCGCGGTGGAGATCAGGTCGAGGCCGAACTCGCGCTGCAGCCGGTCGCGGGTGATCTCCAGGTGCAGCAGGCCGAGAAACCCGCAGCGGAACCCGAATCCCAGCGCGGCGGAGGTCTCCGGCTCATAGCTCAACGCGGCATCGTTGAGCTGTAGCTTGTCCAGCGCATCGCGCAGCTCGGGGTAATCCGAGCCGTCCATCGGGTACAGCCCAGCGAACACCATCGGTTTGGGAGTGCGATAGCCGGGCAGCGCCACCGTGGCGCCGTTGCGCTCGCTGGTGACGGTGTCCCCGACGCGGGACTGCCGGACGTCTTTCACCCCGGTCATGAGATAGCCGACCTCGCCGACGCCCAGACCGTCGCACGGCTTCTGATCAGGCGAGATGATGCCGACCTCGAGCAGCTCATGGGTGGCGTTGGTGGACATCATCCGGATCCGGTCCCGGGGGGTGATCCGCCCGTCCATCACCCGGATGTAGGTGACCACGCCGCGGTAGGAGTCGTAAACCGAATCGAAGATCATCGCCCGGGTCGGCGCCTTGTCGTCCCCGACCGGGGCCGGAACCTGCGCGACCACCACGTCGAGCAACTCCCGTACTCCTTGACCGGTCTTCGCACTGACCCGCAGCACGTCATCGGGCTCGCAACCGAGGATGTGCGCCAGCTCAGCCGCGTAGCGATCCGGCTCCGCCGCCGGCAGGTCGATCTTGTTGAGCACCGGGATGACCCGCAGGTCCTTCTCCAGCGCCAGATACAGGTTCGCCAGCGTCTGCGCCTCGATGCCCTGGGCGGCGTCCACCAGCAGGACCGCGCCCTCGCAGGCTTCCAGCGCACGGGACACCTCGTAGGTGAAGTCGACGTGGCCGGGAGTGTCGATCAGGTGCAGCACGTGGTCGACGCCGTTGACCTGCCAGGGCAGCCGGACGTTCTGCGCCTTGATCGTGATGCCGCGCTCGCGTTCGATGTCCATCCGGTCGAGGTACTGCGCGCGGTAGTTGCGCGCGTCGAGCACGCCGGTGAGCTGCAGCATGCGGTCAGCCAAGGTGGACTTGCCGTGGTCGATGTGCGCGATCACGCAGAAATTGCGGATCAGCTCGGGAGGCGTGAACGTCTTGTCGGCGAACGAGGTCACTCAGCAGTCCTCAAAATGGCAGCAGGGAATCAAGTCATGGTCCCACGGCAGGAACAGCGCGCTCAGGGCCGCCACTCCAGGACTGTTCGCTCTCAGCTGCGTGACGCCGACGGGTGGGGGCGGAAGGATGCGGGAGTAACACCCTCGGGAGGAGATCCACCGTGACAATCGTTCCGCTACCCACATTGGGACGTCGGGAGGCGGCTGCCGCCGCGCTGGCCGCCAAGCACCGGCTGCAGGTGCCGTGGACGACCATTGCGAAGACCCTGGATCGTTCGCTGGTGTGGAGCACCTCGGCCGTGCTGGGCCAGCAGCCCCTGGATGCCGAACAGGCCGGTGCCGTGGGTAGCTTGCTTCATCTCGACGACGACGTCGTGGCTGCCCTGCAGCTGCCACCGGTGCGCGGTGCGGACAACGTCGATGCCACCGAACCGGTGGTGTACCGGCTGCAAGAGGTCGTGCAGGTCTATGGCGCCACGCTGGCCGAGCTGATCCGCGAGGAGTTCGGTGACGGCATCATGAGCGCTATCGACTTCGAGCTGTCGTTCGAACGCGCCGAAGACCCCAAGGGCGACCGAGTACGACTGGTGCTCGATGGAAAGTTCCTGCCCTATCGGGTTTACTGATCCGATTCCTCAGGCGTTGGCCGCTTGTCGACGCGCAGCGGATGGTCAGCCGGTACTTCGACGAGCACCAGCCGCAAACCGTCTGGATCCGCGATCCACATCTCTTCCAGACCCCATGGTTCCCGACGTCGCTCGCGCAGCACCTCGACCCCCCGCTCGACAAGCTGGTCGGCTGTCGCCGCGAGGTCTCTGACTTGCAACCACACCGCGGTCGCTGCGCTCGGGGGCACCCCGGACTCCCCCGATACCTCCAGGAAACCACCGCCGAGGATGAACACTGTGCCGCCAGGGAACTCGCGGTGGACGGCGAGTCCCAGCACGTCACGGTAGAACGCCGTCGAACGCTCGCGATCCCGAGGATGAAGCAGCACACGGCTGCTCAATACTTCCATCCTCGATGTCCTACCTGCTTTCTTGTAGGGTTTCATCTAGGGCCGGTCGTACCGGCTGTTACGATCGTCCACCGTGCCGCGCGACGGCACTCCCTCCCGAAAGTGAGATCGAAGGTAACCGCGTGGCCAACATCAAGTCGCAGCTGAAGCGGATCCGAACCAACGAGAAGGCGCGACTGCGCAACAAGTCGATCAAGTCGTCGCTGAAGACTGCGATCCGCCGGTTCCGCGAGGCCGCGGCCGCCGGAGAGAAGGACCGTGCGCTGGGCGAGTTGCGGACCGCCAGCCGTCAGCTGGACAAGGCCGTCAGCAAGGGCGTCATCCACCGCAACCAGGCGGCCAACCGCAAATCAGCGATGGCTTCGCGGGTCAACGACCTGTAGAGCCGACTGCGCGGCGGTCAGCCATCCGCCGCTCCACGCGGGCGGTCGGTTACCCGCCGTTCAGCGACGGCGGGCGGCACACAGCGCGAGCACCGCACGTTCCAGTGCATAATCGGCGTCCGCGGCGACTCCCTTGACATCGGCGTTGACCGCCGCGACCACCTGCATGGCTTGGGCCAGCCCGTCGCGCTCCCAGCCGCGGGACTGCGCCATCGCCTTCTTGATTTTCCACGGTGGCATACCCAGCGCGCTGGCAAGCCGGTATGGGTCGGCGCGGCCCGAGGCGCTGACCCTCGCAACCGTGCGCACGGCGTCGGCCAGCGCATCGGCGACCAGGACATGCGGTACACCGAGCTGCATCGCCCAGCGCAGGGTCTCCAGAGCCCCGGCACGGTCTCCGGTCATCACCTTCTCCGCAACCGAGAAGCCGGTGACCTCGGCGCGTCCCCGGTGATAGCGGCGTACCGCGGTCTCGTCGACGGAGCCGCCGCTGTCCGTGGTCAACTGAGCCGCCGCCGAGGCGAGCTCCCGCAGGTCCGAACCGACCGCATCAAGTAATGCGATGACGGCACCCGCGCTGATCCGCCCACCGGCCCGCTGGACCTCCTCGCGTACGAAGCCGGCCCGGTCCTCGAAACGGGTGATGCGGGGACATTCGCTGATCGCGGCACCCGCCGCGCGCAGCCCCTCGGCCAGGGCTTTACCGCGACCAGCGCCAGCGTGCGTGACAACCAGCACGATGCCGTGCGCTGCCTGTGACAGATGCCGCGCATGGTCTAAGAGCGCATCGGCGATGTCTTTGCCCACTTCGTGGGCGGCGCCTAAGACCACCACCCGCCCTTGCGCGAACAGCGACGGGCTGACCAGCTCATTGAGCTCGCCGGGTACCAGATCGGTGGCCCGGATTCGGCGTACCTCGACCTCCGGGTCGGACCGCCGCGCGGCATCTATCACGATCTGCACGGCCCGCTCGACCAGCAGCTCCTCCTCGCCGAGGATCAAGTGCAGTGGCATGGGTGGGACCGGCTCGGGGTTCACGCCGCCCATCCTCGCATCGTGCGGTGGGGCGATCGCCAGCTCCCGGATGGTGGACTCGGCTGCGCGGTCGGTACCGACTGACGTACGGTGAAGGGCACAACCGAATACAGCTCATCCAGAGGGGCAGAGGGATCGGCCCGACGAAGCCCCGGCAACCGACGTAAGCGCGCGCGCATGTCTTCATACCGCGAGGCCGCTTACGATCACGGTGCCAATTCCGACCCGCAGGTGCGGGAGAGATGAGGAGAGACCTCGCGATGGCTAGCACGCTGGACACCCGCTCGATCGACACTGCGACGATCGACCCTGGACCGATCAACACCGTGACCACTACCGCCCTAGACCTGGGACCGGCGCGCCAGCTCGTGTGCCGAGAATGTGGATCCAGCACACCACTGGCGGCGGAGTTCGCCTGCGCCGAGTGCTTCGGTCCGCTGGAGGTCGCTTACGACTTCGGGCGCATCACCCGTTCGGACATCGAATCGGGCCCACCCTCGATCTGGCGTTATCGCAAGATGCTGCCAGTGCCAGCCGACGTCGACAAATACCCGAATACCCAACCAGGACTGACCCGGCTGATCCGAGCCGACCGGCTCGCCAAGGCGCTGGGGATCCGTCGGCTGTGGGTCAAAGACGATACCGGCAACCCGACACACTCCTTCAAAGACCGGGTTGTGGCCGTCGCGCTGGCCGCTGCTCGGCAACTCGGATTTCGAGTACTGGCCTGCCCATCCACCGGCAACCTTGCCAACGCCGTAGCCGCCGCGGCCGCTCGGGCCGGCTGGGAATCGGTGGTGCTCATCCCCTCCTCACTGGAACGCGCAAAAGTACTCACCACCGCCGTCTACGACGGTGCGCTGATCGCGGTGGATGGCACCTACGACGACGTCAACCGGTTGGCCACCGAGTTGGCCGCCGAGCACGAGGACTGGGCATTCGTTAACGTCAATGTTCGGCCCTACTACGCCGAGGGTTCCAAGACGCTGGCTTATGAGGTCGCCGAGCAGCTCGGCTGGCGGCTGCCCGACCAGATCGTGGTGCCGATCGCGTCCGGCTCGCAGCTGACAAAGGTGGACAAGGGGTTTCGCGAATTCACTGAACTGGGTCTGGTCCAGCCAGCGGCGTACCGGGTGTTCGGCGCCCAAGCCACCGGCTGTTCACCAGTATCCGCGGCCTTCAAAGCCGGCAGAGACGTGGTCGTCCCGGTCCGGCCGGACACGATCGCTCGCTCCCTGGCGATCGGTGCGCCCGCCGACGGCCCGTATGTCTTGGATGCCGTCCGCCGCACCAACGGTGCGATCGAGGACGTCACCGACACAGAGGTGGTCGACGGTATCCGGCTGCTGGCCCGTACCGAAGGGATCTTCGCTGAGACCGCTGGCGGGGTGACGGTGGCCTGCGCGAAGAAGCTCGTCGAGTGCGGCCAGCTGGATCCTGAGGGCGAAACCGTTCTGCTCATCACCGGCGATGGGCTCAAAACCTTGGATGCAGTCGAAGCACACTTAGGATTACGTGCCACTGTGGCGCCGAACGCCAAGGCCGTCCGCGAAGCCCTCCGACGCTGATCGGGCTGCATTCTTCGCAAATCTCGCGGTATATCCCACCAATCGTCGGCAACGCAGGGTACAGTCTCGCCGACATAAGGCGCCGGGCCTTGTGGGCTGATCCGTGGACTGCGAAAGGGAACGTGCTCGAACGATGGTCGCCAGCTATTCGCCTGCGTCACCCATCCCTTGGAGGCCGACAGCGCGCACTTTGGGAGCACTGTTCGCTGGTTCTGCCGTAACCCTGTCCGGCACCGTTTCGCACGGCAGTTCGCTGCTTACCGGGGACGACGAGATGGGGTCGATAACCGAGCCCGCAGCAAGCCCGAACGTCGCGGAGCCGGCGCAGCCGCAAGCGGCAAGCTTCTCAGCTTCGTTTTCAGCTCCAGGCCAGGCGGCGCCGTGGACGCCAGGCGCGAGCCCGCAGTGGAGTTCGGCTCTGAAGGATCTCCCTGTGCGGCGCGCGCCGGTGCGAGCGGCGCCGCGGCATCCTGGTAAGACAGCTGTAGCTGGCTCAGCGAAACCGGCGGGCTCCGGACGTCTCGCCGCAGTTCCCCCGACTCCTAGGCATAGCGCCGAGGGGACCAGCTATAGCCCCGGCAAACCCGGTGAAACCGCGCCGCAGGTCGCTGATCCACAACGTAGCGGACTGATCGGTGGTGTCGTGGGCAATGTTTTTCATGTCACGAACGGGCTAGGACAATAATCCCGGCGTACTGCCTAGGGACTGCGCAGCGCGTTTCCGCGCGAGACTACCTGGAGCCTCGGACTGCCCACCACCGCGATATCTCCGTCGAGGTCCGTACGCAGCACCGAGGCACCTTTCTCCGCCAGTGTGTCCAGCACGTGCTGGCTGGGATGACCATAACTGTTGTGTGCCCCGACACTGACAATTGCCACTCGCGGTCGAACCGTGGCAAGGAACTCTTCGGCGTTGAAGCGCGAGCCGTGATGCGGAACCTTCAGCACATCAGCCCGTAAATCTGTCCGGGTGACCAGCAGATCTGCCTGAGCATCGAGCTCGACGTCCCCGGTAAGCAATACCCGACCGGCGGAAGTGTTCGCCCGCAGCACAACCGAGGTGTTGTTCACCGCGGTGCCGTCGACCTCGGCCTGGTGATCACCAACCGGCGGCGGATCCCGCAGTGGGGCGAGCACATCGAGACCCAGACCAGGCCAGGACAGCCGCTGTCCAGCGGTGAGCGCGACCACCGGCACCCGGGCCACCGCTGCGGCGCGCAGCACCGCGGCCAACGCCCACGGTGGGCTTCGTCCGGGACCCAACGCGACGGCGCTGACCGCCCGGCCGCGAAGGGCGCCGACCAGGCCGCCGATGTGGTCGGCGTGCAAATGGCTGAGGACAATCAAGGCGAGCCGCCGGACGCCCAGGCGGTCGAGGCAGGCCGATACTGGTGCTGGGTCGGGCCCCGTATCGACGAGGATCGCCCGACCAGGCTCGGCGGTGGCCAGCACGACGGCGTCGCCTTGGCCGACGTCGCAGGCCACCATTGCCCAGCCGGTCGCTGGCCAGCCGGGCGCCACAAACCTCGTCGGCACCAGCACAACCAGGGCGCCCACCAGCCCGGCCGCTGCAAGAACTCGCAGCCGGTGCGCTTGCATGGCAACCAGCCCCACCGCGACGATCAATGCCAGCAGCAGCGCACCACAGACCCCGTCGGGCCACCGCAATACCCCGTCGGGCACTGCGGCTCCCTGCTGACCGACCCCCACGAGCCAGCTCACCGCCGGTCCAGCCAGATGCACCACGACAACAGCCGCACCCGGGTGCAGCACCGCCACTACCGCGGCGAGCACACCCAGTACCGTCGCTGGCGCCACCGCCGGGGTGGCCAGCAAGTTGGTCAGTATCGCCACCAGGCTCACCTGACCGGACAGCCCTGCCACCACCGGCGCAGTGATCACGTGGGCGGCGGCGGGCACCGCAAGCGCCTCGGCGATCCCCGCTGGAACCCCGTACCGCCGCAACGCCGCCGACCAGCCCGGGGCCAGCAGCACCAACGCGCCAGTGGCCAGCACGGAGAGCGCAAACCCGGGATCGTTGCCGAGCGACGGATCGACCAGTAGCAGGACAAGGACAGCACCGCACAGTGCTGGAACAGCCGAGCGGCGACGGCCGAGCACTAGTGCCAGCAGCATGACGCCACCCATCACGGCGGCGCGCAGCACGCTCGGCGACGGGCGGCACAGCACCACAAACCCGACCAGGGCGAGTCCAGCCAGCAGCACCGCCGTCCGTGGTCCCAGCCCGCCCAGCCGGGCAAGCCCGAGGACGACCCCGCACAAGATCGCTACGTTGGTACCTGACAACGTCAGCCAAGCAGTGTTTCGATCGTGGCAGCCGCGCAATGATCTACGGTCGAGTAAGCCAGGAGCGGTCAGCAGGCAAGTCCGCTGATGATCAGCTCGCTGAGTGTGGGGGTGATCCGATCGAACGGCGTTGTCAACTTGT
>JAODNG010000061.1 GCA_025465385.1 Pseudonocardiales bacterium | reverse complement strand
TCCTCTACATCGGCACGTTCGGCTCGTTCATCGGCTATAGCTTCGCGTTCGGTCTGGTGTTGCAGACCCAGTTTCACCGCACCCCGCTTCAGGCGGCCTCGGTGGTCTTTATCGGTCCGTTGATCGGCTCGCTGATCCGCCCCGTCGGCGGGTGGCTGGCCGACCGGTACGGCGGCGCCATAGTCACTGTCTGGAATTTCGTGGGCATGGCGCTGGCCACCGGCGTGGTGATCATGGCTTCCAACGAGAAGTCGCTGCCGCTGTTCATGGCCGGCTTCATCGCCCTGTTCGTGCTCTCCGGTATCGGCAACGGTTCCACCTACAAGATGATCCCGTCGATCTTCAATGTGAAGGCGCAGGCGGCGATCGCAGCTGGTGAGCCGAAGCAGTCCGCGCTGATGAGGGCGCGCCGGATATCCGGCGCGGTGATCGGTATCGCCGGCTCAATCGGCGCGATGGGCGGGGTGCTGATCAACCTTGCCTTCCGGCAGTCCTTCCTCACGACGAAGTCCGGGGTACCCGCGTTCTGGTCCTTCCTGATGTTCTACGGAGCGTGCGTCGTCGTCACCTACGTGGTCTACCTGCGTCGTGCACCCGCCACAGCGCCATCCGAGAAACGGCAGCTGGTCTACGCCCAGGTTTGACGAACAGATGTGACGAAACAGGACGGAAACACCGCGTTCACGAAACACGCTCAGGATGTGGGGACCGGTCGTGCTCGCTGGGCAGGAGGAAGCAGCATGATGCGCACCGTCGTGGTTGCGGGCCATGGCATGGTCGGGCACCGGCTGGTGGAGGCGTTGATCGGCCGGGACCTGCAACGGCAATGGCGGATCGTGGTGCTCGCCGAGGAAGCCAGACCGGCCTACGACCGGGTCGCACTGTCATCGTATGTGGACTCATGGGATGCCGAGGCGCTGACGCTGCCTCCGGTCGCCGACGACCGGGTGGAGCTTCGCCTGGGCGACCCGTGCGTGCGGATCGACCGGCGCAAGCGCACCGTGCGCACCGCGTCCGGGCGCCGGGTTCGTTACGACGCGCTGGTGCTGGCCACCGGGTCGGCGCCGTTCGTGCCCCCAGTGCCTGGTCACGACCTCCCCGGTTGCTACGTCTACCGGACGCCGGAGGATCTCGACGCGATCCGGGTCGCCGCGCAGCGCGCGATGCAGACCACGGTGGCGGGTCGGCGCTCCGGGGTGGTCGTCGGCGGCGGGCTGCTTGGTTTGGAGGCCGCGCATGCGCTGCGCCAGCTCGGGTTGTCCCCGCACGTGGTCGAGATCGCCCCCCGGCTGATGCCGATGCAGGTCGACGAGGGTGGCGGCGCGCTGCTGCGCCGGTTCATCGAGGGCCTCGGCGTGCGGGTGTATTGCGGCCACGCCACAGCGGCCATCGAACCGGACCGGGGACGGATGCTGGTCCGGCTGTCCGACGGCACCGAGCTCGACACCGACGTCGTGGTGTTCTCCGCTGGCGTACGCCCCCGCGACCAGCTCGCCCGCGATGCTGGGCTGCCGGTCGGTGAACGAGGGGGCGTGCTGGTCGACGCCAGCTGCCGCACCTGTGACGACGGCATCTGGGCGATCGGGGAGTGCGCCGCGGTCGAAGGCCGCTGCTACGGACTGGTCGCACCCGGCTACGCGATGGCCGAGGTGGTGGCCGATCGGCTGCTCGACGGCCACGCCACTTTCCCGGGCGCCGACACCGCCACCAAGCTCAAGCTGCTCGGGGTCGACGTGGCCAGCTTCGGCGACGCCCACGCGACGGCTGAGGGCGCGCTGGAAGTGATCCACAACGATCCCGTCGCGGGCCGCTACGCCAAGCTCGTCGTCTCCGATGATGCCCGGACGCTTCTCGGCGGGGTGTTGGTGGGCGACGCCGAGGCCTACGGCACGCTGCGCGCGCTGGTCGGCGCGGTACTGCCGGCCGACCCCGGTGCGCTGATCTCGCCGTCCGGCGGTGAGCTCGACGCGGCAGCGTTGCCGGCTGGCGCTCAGGTGTGTTCCTGCCACGCGGTCACCGTCGAGACGATCGGTACGGCGGTGCGCGACGGGGCGACCACCGTGCCCGCGCTCAAGGCCTGCACGAAGGCAGGTACCGGGTGCGGCTCGTGCGTGCCGATGCTGAAGAAACTGCTCGCCACCCACGGCGTCGAGCAATCCAAGGCATTGTGTGAGCACTTCACGCATAGCCGGGCGGAGCTGTTCGAGATCGTCGCCGCCACCCGGATCCGGACTTTCTCCGAGCTGGTCGCCAAGCACGGCACGGGCCGCGGTTGCGACATCTGCAAGCCCGCAGTGGCCTCGATCCTGGCCTCCTTGAGCGGAGTGCTGAACCCCGGCAGCCACATCCTCGACGGCGAGCAGGCCGCCCTGCAGGACACCAACGACCACTTCCTGGCCAACCTGCAGCGCAACGGCACTTATTCGGTGGTGCCCAGAGTCCCTGGCGGGGAGATAACCCCGGAAAAGCTCATTGTGCTCGGTGAGGTGGCCCGCGACTTCGGGCTCTACACCAAGATCACCGGTGGGCAGCGGATTGACCTGTTCGGGGCCCGAGTGGAGCAGCTACCAGCGATCTGGCGCCGGCTGGTCGACGCCGGCTTCGAATCCGGGCACGCATACGGCAAGGCGCTGCGGACCGTGAAGTCCTGCGTGGGCACCGACTGGTGCCGCTACGGGGTGCAGGACTCGGTCGGCCTGGCTATCGCGTTGGAGTTGCGGTACCGGGGGCTGCGCGCTCCGCACAAGCTGAAGTCCGGGGTCTCGGGCTGTGCGCGCGAGTGCGCCGAGGCTCGGAGCAAGGACTTCGGGGTGATCGCCACCGAAACGGGTTGGAATCTTTACGTCTGCGGCAACGGTGGTTTCCGGCCCCGGCACGCCGACCTGCTGGTCTCCGACGTTGACACCCAGACGCTGGTGCGCACCATCGACCGGTTCCTGATGTTCTACGTCCGCACCGCCGACCGGCTGCAGCGCACCGCGCCGTGGTTGGAGGAGCTGGAAGGCGGTCTGGACCATCTGCGAGACGTGATCGTGGACGACTCGCTCGGGATCTGCGCCGAGCTCGACACCGCGATGGCGGCGCACGTAGCGGGCTATTCCGACGAGTGGCGCGGCGTGCTGGAGGACCCGGCCAAACTGGCCCGGTTCACCTCCTTCGTCAACGCGCCGGGCGTGCCCGATCCGACCGTCGAGTTCGTCGAGGAGCGTGGCCAGCCAACCCCCGCCCATCGCCGACCAGGCCAACCGGTTCTGATCGCGGGCCCGACGCTGACAGTGGTCCGATGACCGCGCAGCTGCAGCGGCACTGGACGGCGGTCTGCTGCTACGACGACCTGGTGCCGGAACGCGGGGTAGCGGCGCTGATCGACTGCGTTGCGGTCGCGGTGTTCCGCACCCATGACGGTGCGCTGCACGCACTGTCCAATATGGACCCTTTCAGCGGGGCCTCGGTGTTGTCTCGGGGGATCGTCGGGGACCGCGAGGGCCGCCCGACGGTGGCGTCGCCGATATACAAGCAGGTCTTCGAACTGGCGACCGGGATATGTCTGGACGACCCGAGCGTCTCTGTACCGACCTATCCGGCGCGGGTCAGCAACGGCGTCGTGGAAGTCTGTTCATCATGACCGCTGCGTCCCTGCGGGCGAGACCCGAACCATTGCCGCTGGCCGGATTCACCGTCGGTGTCACTGCCGCGCGGCGGGCCGCAGAGCTGGGCTCCTTGTTGGAGCGTCGGGGCGCTGAGGTGGTGCACGCCGCGGCTATCCGGATCGTGCCGGTAGCTGATGACACTGAACTGCACGCCGCCACCGAGGCTTTGATCAACCACCCGCCGGACACGGTGGTGATCACCACCGGCATCGGGTTCCGCGGCTGGGTCGAGGCCGCGGACGGGTGGGGGCTGGGGGAGGCGCTGATCGGGGCGCTGCGCCGCGCCACCTTGCTGTCCCGGGGACCCAAATCGCGCGGCGCGGTCCGGGCCGCCGGCCTGACCGACGCCTGGTCACCACCGTCGGAGTCCTCCGCTGAGGTGCTGGAGCACCTGCTAGCCAGTGATCTCGACGGAGTGCGGGTCGCTGTGCAGCTACACGGCGAGCCACTGCCGGATTTCGTCGACGCGTTGCGCTGCGCCGGAGCGCAGGTAATACAGGTGCCCGTCTACCGGTGGGTACTGCCCGAGGATCTCGCACCGTTGGACCGGCTGATCACCGCGACGCTGGACGGCGGCCTCGACGCGGTCAGTTTCACCAGCGCACCCGCCGCGGCCAGTGTGCTCAGCCGAGCTGATGAGCTCGGGGTGCTGGGGCCGTTGCTGCAACGCCTGCGCCGGGATGTCCTGGTCGCCTGCGTCGGGCCGGTCACCGCGGGCCCGCTGGTGGCCCGAGACGTACCCACCGTGCAGCCGGACCGCTCCCGGATCGGCGCGCTGGTGCGCACCCTGTCCGAGGCACTGCCGGCCCGGGCGCCGCGGTGGCCGGTCGCGGGTCATGTGCTGGAGCTGCGTGGACACGCCGCGGTCGTCGACGGGGTGCTGCGGGCCGTGCCACCCACCCCGATGGCCCTGTTGCGGCTGCTAGTGGCCCGCCCGGGTCGGGTGGTGCGGCGCTCAGAGCTGCTGTCGGTGATGCCCGCGGCCGGTGACGACGAGCACGCGGTGGAGACCGCGGTGGCCCGGTTGCGTGCCGCCCTGGGCGCACCACGATTGGTGCAAACCGTGGTCAAACGCGGCTACCGGCTAGCCCTGGAGCCCGGAGACTGCCAGTGATGGTGCTGCGCACCCGTGAGTGGCGATGCGCGTTGTAGGCCGCATCGCCACTCACGGGTGCGCAGCACCCTCTGTCGTGGTGGTCGCCCATGGCACTCGGGACCCGGCAGGTGTCGCAGTGGCGGGTCAGCTGACCGATGCGCTACGCGCCCGGCTGCCCGGCAGGTCCGTGCAGCTCGCCTTCGTCGACGTGCTCGGTCCGGTGGTACGCGACGTGGTCGCCAGCGTGCCTGGCCCGGTCACGGTTGTGCCAGCCTTCCTGACGCGCGGTTATCACGTGCGAACCGATGTACCGCGAGAGGTGGCTGCCACTGGCCGCAGCGACGTCACCGTCACCGCTGCCCTCGGACCGCACCCGCTGCTGCGGGGCGCCATGGCCGACCGGTTGCGTGCCGCCGGCTGGCGCCCGGGCGATGCAGTGGTGTTGGCGGCGGCGGGCTCATCGGACGAGCGGGCGGTAGCTGATGTCCGAGCCGCAGCGGTGCAGCTGTCCGGTGAGCTCGGTTGCCGGGTACGGGTGGGGTTCGTCGCCACTGGAACCCCCTCGGTGACGGCTCTAGTGCGAGGACTGCGGGCAGCCGGCGCACCCCGGGTCGCGGTGGCGTCATGGCTGCTGGCCCCGGGGCTTTTCCACCGCAGGCTCGCCGGGACCGGGGCCGATGTCGTCGCCGCACCATTGAGTACGCATCCGGGAGTGATCGATCGGCTGGCCAGCCTCGCCGATGTCGCCGCGGTGCGGCGCAGCGCGTGAACGGAGCGGATAACCGAGGCTCGCGGCGCGCTGGCCGGCATGTTCAGACCATCAGAAATCATCGGATGTCCTCGCTTGGCCCTGTTGCCTTGCGCCGAGCAGTAGTCAGTCTTGGCAAGATCTAGCATTGGATCGGCTGCGATCACGTTCTCCACGTCGATGAAGCCGGTAATGGCCGGTCGAGCGTGCGATCTTACAAGCGATCAGCGCTCAACAGCTGAGCTGACCGCCAAGCGGTGCACTGAAACGGCGTAGGGGTCTGAGTCAGCGGATGGCTGTCGATCCCAGGTGGCGTACCGGGCTTCGAGGGTAAGACCGGCGCTTTCGCACCACCTGTCGTAGTCCGCCACGGTCGGCCAGCCGTGCTGCAGCTGAAAGCCGGTGATGAGCCGACCGCCTGGCATCAGGTGGCGCGCACACGCGACCACTGCTGCTCGGCGCCGATCATCTGCTATATACGGAATGACATTGCCAGCGAGCACGATGGCGTCGAATCGGGTTGTCAGATCGAGTTCGCTGAGGTCAGCATGCACCCAGGTCAGCGCGGGCGCCTTCGCGCGGGCCAAGCTGATCATGTCCGGATCGAGATCGGTACCGACGACTTCAAGCCCGCGGCTGGCCAACTCAATGGCCACCCGGCCGGTGCCACACCCTGCGTCCAGCACGGACCCAGGGCCGTAGGAAAACACCAAATCGGCTTCGCCGTGCGGGTTCGCACCGGTGGCCGCGATCCGCCGCCAGCGCTCGTCGTAGTCCTCGGGATTGAGCTGCTGACGCCAGTGGCACCAATCGTCGGCCGGCGGCCCCGTCACTGGGAGTGTTCCTCCGTCCGCGTTTCGCTCAGTACGCATCCCTGATGCGCCTGCCTTCAGTCTAGGGTGCGGAAAATCGCTACGGCGCCGCCTCACGGGAGGCTCGTCCCGCTTCAGTGATGGGATCAGACGCGGTGGGCTTGGACCACCCAGATCGGCAGCAGGATCCGCCCCTTGTCATCAATGATCTGCTACCGGCGTGGGTGAGTAGTTTCCCAGGCGCGGGCGTAGCGGCGAGCGTTCGGGCGCGCGACGTCGCGGCTGCGGTAGACGATGTAGGGCCGAACCAGATAACCCAAGGGTGCGCTGAAGACATGGACCAGACGGGTGTAGGGCCAGCTGGCCAGCAGGACCAGCACAACCACGGCGTGGATCTGGAAACTGATCGGGATCCCGACCATCAGCCCTGGCTGCGGCGACAGGGTGAACAGGCTGCGGAACCACGGCGACACCGTCGCCCGGTAGTCGTAGCCTCCACCGATCAGGTTGCTGCCGATGGTGTTCAGCATCCCGGTCACAATCGCGGTACTCAGCATCAGGTACATGACCTTGTCGATGGTGGTGGTGGCCGCGCGCACCGCAGACACGGCGAACCGCCGGTACAACAAGATCGTCAGTCCGGTGACTGCGGCCAGGCCGGACAGCGTGCCGAAGGACACCGACATCAGGTGGTAGGCATGCTCGGACACGCCGACGGCCGCGGTCCAGTCCGCAGGAACACCGATGCCGAGCACGTGGCCGCCGAGCACCGCAAGCAGTCCGAAATGGAACAGTGGGCTGCCCAGCCGAAGCAGGCGACTCTCGTGAAGCTGCGAGGATCGGGTGGTCCAGCCGAACTGGTCGTGCCGGTAACGCCAGATGTGGCCGACCACGAACGAGGTGAACGCCACGTACGGCAAGGTCAGCCACAACAACGTGGTCATCGCCGCCCTCCCAGCTGATCTTGCAGTATCGGGTCCATCGCGAACGGTTCCAGACCCACCTGTTCCTCCGGCGGCCCTTGCGCAGCCAGTTCGGCGACCCTGCGCCGGTCGGCGACATTGAGCTCCGGCAGGGTGGCGCATACCGCGTCCAGCACAGCCCGGTAGGGCGAGTCGCTGTCCCGCAGGGACAGCCGCAAAAGCTCCACCACCGGCCGGTACTCCATCAGTAGCCGCCGGCCGACGATCGGGTCGACGGTCGCGGCGAACTCCAGCACCACCGTCAGATGATCCGGCAACTCGTGCTCGCCCAACTCGACACCCGCTGCCCGGTAGGCGTGCTTGAACCGCAGCAGCGCCATGCCGCGTTTGCGAGTGTCACCGAAGGCGTAGTAGCTCAGATGCAGGCAGTTGCGCCGGCGCAAGTCGAAGGTCTCGACGTAGTAGGCGGCCAGCTCGATCTGCGGTGTTCGGCGGAGGTGGTCGACGAACGACACCAGGGCGGGTCCGGCTGGCCTGGGCAACGAGCGAGCCGCGGCGTGCAGCTCCTCCAGCATGTCCAAGGTCCGCTGAGTGGGGTAATCCAGCAGCAGCGCGGCGATCCGCCAGGCGATCCGCTGATCGCGCAGGGTCCGCTCGTCTGAATTATTTGTGCGACGAGTCTGATCGGCCTTTCGCAGCCGCCTCCCACTCATCGGATGTGCTCCACCGCGGATGTGGCGCCGTTCGTGTGCGCTGCTCCGTTGGTCTGCGGCCCATGAGCTGGCACGGCGGCGAACAGACCGTTGGTGCTCTTACCATCCCAGTTGAGCAAATTGATCCGGCGTTCCTTGTCCACCGGCGCCGCGGCACCGTTGCCGTCGGCCGGCTGCTGCGTCAGGTGAAACTTGTCGTCCATGACGTCGAACGCGGTCATGCCCGGGCCGCCGTCGGACTCCAGGCTGCACCCGGTGGCCAGGGCATCCAGCCGGTGCGCGTCGGAGCCGGCCGCGCTGGGAATGACGTAGCGGTGCTCGTACTTGGCGATGGCCAGCAGCCGGTACATCGCCTCGATCTCGTCGGTGCTCAGGCGCACCGACTCGGCGATCTCCGGGTCGACCGGCTCCCCGAGATTCACCCGGCGCATGTGCGCGCGCATCGCGGCGAGCCGTTGCAACGAAGCCCGCACCGGCCCGATGTCGCCCGCGGTGAACAGCTCGGCCAGGTACTCCACCGGGATCCGCAGCGCGTCGATCGCGCCGAACAGGTTGCCGGCGTCCTCGCCGTCATGTCCGGTGCCGGCCAGCGCGTCCACCATGGGCGACAGCGGAGGGATGTACCAGACCATCGGCATGGTGCGGTATTCCGGGTGCAGCGGCAGCGCCACCTGGTAGTCCACGATCAACTTGTAGATAGGGGACGCCTGCGCGGCGTCGATCCATTCCTGGGAGATTCCGACCCGCTCGGCCTCGGCCACCACTCGCGGGTCGTGCGGGTTGAGGAACACACCCAGTTGCGCCGGGTAGAGGTCCTTGTCGTCGCGCACTGACGCCGCGGCCAGCACCGCGTCGGCGTCGTAGAACACCACGCCGATGTAGCGCAGCCGCCCGACGCAGGTCTCCGCGCAGACCGTGGGAATGCCCACCTCCACCCGCGGGTAGCAGAACGTGCACTTCTCGGCTTTACCCGTCTTGTGGTTGAAGTAGATCTTCTTGTACGGGCACCCGGTGACGCATTGCCGCCACCCACGACACTTGTCCTGATCGACCAGGACGATGCCGTCCTCGGTGCGCTTGTAGATCGCGCCGGACGGGCAGGACGCGGCACACGATGGGTTGAGGCAGTGCTCACAGATCCGCGGGAGGTAGAACATGAACGTCTGCTGGAACTCCAGCTTCACCTTGTCGGACACCTTGGCCAGTACCGGATCCCGGCCGATCTGCTCGGGGCCGCCGCCCAGGTCGTCGTCCCAGTTGGCGCCCCAGGTGATCGCGGTGTCCTCGCCGGTAATCAGCGAGACCGGTCGAGCCACCGGGGTGGTGTCCATCTGCGGAGCGGACAGCAGATTGTCGTAGTCGTAGGTCCACGGCTCGTAGTAGTCGGCCACTTCCGGTAGGTCGGGATTGGCGAAGATGTTCAGCAGTCGCTTAAACCGCGAGCCCGAACGCAACGTCAGCCGGCCGCGTTTGGTCAGCGTCCAGCCGCCCTTCCAGCGCTGCTGATCCTGGTATTGGCGCGGATAACCCTGTCCGGGTCTGGTCTCCACGTTGTTGAACCAGGCGTACTCGACGCCGCTGCGATTGGTCCACGCCTGCTTGCAGGTGACGCTGCAGGTGTGGCAGCCGATGCATTTGTCGAGATTCATCACCATGGCCAGCTGCGCCATCAGTCTCATCGGTTCACTCCGCAAGCGTCGCTGCGCGTCATCAGTAGGTCACTTCCTGGCTGCGCCGACGGATGGTGGTGACCTCGTCGCGCTGGTTGCCGGTGGGGCCGTGGTAGTTCATGGCGAATGACTGCTGCGCGTAGCCACCGATCAGGTGCGTCGGCTTGATCATCAGCCGGGTCAGCGCGTTGTGGATGCCGCCGCGCTTGCCGGTCTTCTCGGTGCGGGGCACACCGACGGTGCGCTCCTGGGCGTGGTACATGAACACGGTGCCTTCGGGCATCCGATGGCTGACGATCGCCCGGGCGACCACGACGCCGTTGCGGTTGATCGCCTCGATCCACTCGTTGTCCTTGACGCCGATCTTGGCGGCGTCCACATCGGACATCCAGATGGCCTGGCCGCCGCGGGACAGCGTGAGCATGTGCAGGTTGTCCTGGTAGGTGGAGTGAATCGACCACTTCGAGTGCGGGGTGAGGTACCGGACGGTGATCGATCGTTGCCCGTTAAGCCCGGCGTTCGCGCCGATTTCTGGTTCGCCGAACAATGCGCTCATGTCCAGCGGCGGTCGAAATATCGGCAGCTGCTCGCCGAGCTCGGACATCCAGTCGTGGTCGAGGTAGAAATGCTGCCGGCCGGTCAGCGTGTGCCACGGCTTGAGCCGCTCGGTGTTGATGGTGAACGGCGAGTAGCGCCGGCCGCCGGTCTCGCTGCCGGACCACTCCGGCGACGTGATCACCGGTACCGGCCGGGCCTGGGTGTCGGCGAAGGTGATCCGCTTTCCCTCGTTCTCCGCGGCGAGGTCGGCGAGCTTGGTACCGGTGCGCCGCTCGAGGGCGCGGAAGCCATCGGTGGCCAGCCGCCCGTTGGTGGTGCCCGACAGCGCCAGGATGGCCTCGCAGGCGTGAGTGTCCTTGGCCAGCGACGGCCGCCCAGCGGCGCGCCCGGAGATGACTGCGCCGTTGGTCGCCGTGAGGTAGGCGACCTCGGCGTCTGGGTGGGTGGTGACACCCTTGGTGGTCAGTCCGACGCGCTCGACCATCGGACCGAGCGCGGCCATCTTGTCGCCGATCGCCGGGTAGTCACGTTCCACCACGACAATCCGCGGCATGGTCTTGCCGGGTATCGGCAGGCACTCGCCGGCTTTCCAGTCCAGGACCCGACCGCCGGGTTGGGCGGTGGCGTCGGTGGTGTCGTGTTGCAAGGGCACCGCCACGATGTCGCGGCGCACACCGAGATGCTTCTCGGCCAGCCAGGAGAAGCCCCGGGCGAGGCGGTGAAACGCCTCGAAGTCGGTTTTGGTCTCCCACTGCGGGGAGATGGCCGGGGAGAAGGCGTGCACGTAGGGGTGCATGTCAGTGCTGGACAGGTCGTGTTTCTCGTACCAGGTCGCGGCCGGCAGCACGATGTCGGAGAACAGCGTGGTGCTGGTCATCCGGAAGTCCAGCGACATCAGCAGGTCGAGCTTGCCGGCCGGGGCCTCGTCGCGCCAGGTGACCTCGACGGGGTGTACCCCGTCCCGGTCGGAGGCTCGCAGAGCGGAGTCGGTACCCAGCAGGTGGCGCAGGAAATACTCGTTGCCCTTGGCGGAGGAGCCGAGCAGGTTGGCCCGCCACACGGTCAGGCACCGCGGGAAGTTCTCTGGCGCGTCCGGATCTTCGCAGGCGAACCGCAGGTGGCCGGTGGTCAGCCCGTCGACCACGTGTTCGGCGGCGTCCTTGCTCAGGCGCTGCGCCTCGTCGGCCAGATCGAGCGGGTTGCGGTTGAACGTCGGGTAGCTCGGCATCCAGCCCAGCCGGGTGGCCAGCGCGATGGTGTCCGCCGTGGTGCGCCCAGTGAAGCGCCCCTTCGCCAGTGGTGAGGCCATTACGTCAGCAGTGAACGGGTCGTAACGCCACTGGTCGGTGGCCAGGTACCAGTAGATGGTGCCCTGCATCTGCCGCGGCGGCCGCTGCCAGTCCAGGCCAAAGGCCAGCGTTGACCATCCGGTGATCGGTCGACACTTCTCCTGGCCGACGTAGTGTGCCCAGCCGCCGCCGTTGACACCCTGACAGCCGGTCAGCATCACCAGCGCCAGGAACGATCGGTAGGTCTGATCGGAGTGAAACCAGTGGTTGGTGCCCGCACCCATGAGGATCATTGACCGGCCGCCGGAGCGCTCTGCGTTATCGGCGAACTCCCGGCCGATGCGCTGCGCCGCGGCCGCGGGTACTCCGGTGATCGGCTCCTGCCAGGCCGGGGTGTACGGCTGCTCGGCGTCGTCGTAACCGGTGGGCCAGGTGCCTGGCAGACCCGGGCGGTGCACCCCGTACTGGGCCAGTAGCAGGTCGAACACTGTGGTGACCAGCTTGCCGGCGACGGTCCGGGTCGGCACTCCCCGGCGCAGCACGCCGGGTTCCGCGGTATCGAATCGGGGAAAGTCGACTTCGACGGTGTGCTCGGTGCCGTATCCGGTCAGCAGCGGGTCCACGCTGTGCAGGTCGAGGTTCCACCGCCCTTCCCCGGAGCGGGTGAACCGGTGACCCAGCGAACCGTTCGGGACTACCGGTTCTCCGGTGGTTCCGTCGAGTAACACGGTCTTGGATTGGGCACCTTCGCCGGTATCGCCCAGGTCGGTTGCGGTGAGGAACTTGCCGGGAACGTACGCGTCGCCTCGCTTGTCGAGGGTGATCAGGAATGGCAAGTCGGTGAAGCGCTTGACGTAGTCGGTAAAGCGGGGCGTCTGGCGTTCGACGAAGAATTCTTTCAGGATCACATGACCCATTGACATCGCCAGTGCGGCGTCGGTGCCTGGCCGTGCCGGCAACCACTCGTCGGCGAATTTCGTATGATCACCGTAATCCGGTGATACGACTACCACCTTTTGACCGCGGTATCGGGCCTCGGTCATATAATGCGCGTCCGGAGTACGGGTGACTGGGACGTTGGAACCCCACATGATGAGATAGCCGGCGTCGAACCAGTCGGCGGATTCGGGTACGTCGGTCTGGTCACCGAATACCTGCGGCGAGGCCACCGGAAGATCGGCGTACCAGTCGTAGAACGACAGCATCGCGCCGCCGATCAGCGAGATGAACCGGGCTCCGGCGGCGTGACTGACCATCGACATCGCCGGGATAGGAGAGAATCCGGCCACCCGGTCGGGACCGTAGCGTTTGATCGTGTGCACATGCGCGGCCGCGGCGATCTCGGTCGCCTCCCACCACTCGGCTCGGACGAAACCGCCCATACCGCGCGCCGCCTTGTACCGGCGAGCCTTCTCCGGATCGTCCACCACATCGGCCCAGGCCAGCACCGGGTCCTTGAGCCGCTGCTTCGCCTCCCGGTACAGCTCTAGCAGCGTGCCGCGCACATACGGGTAACGCACCCGAGCCGGTGAATAGGTGTACCAGGAGAACGACGCACCCCGTGGGCAACCGCGGGGTTCATATTCGGGCTTGTCCGGCCCGATCGACGGGTAGTCGGTCTGTTGGGCTTCCCAGGTGATGATCCCGTCCTTGACGTAGATCTTCCACGAGCATGAACCGGTGCAATTCACCCCGTGAGTTGAGCGAACCACTTTATCGTAGGCCCAGCGATCCCGGTAAAAAATGTCAGCCGACCGGCCGCCGATTTGATGTAACGTGCGCAAATCGTCCGAAGCTTCCCCGCGCTGAAAATGCCTGCCGATGCGCAGCAGTGAATCGGCGACGCCGGTATCCATCCCAACACTCGAACTTTCGTCGCGGGTAACAGCCACGGACACCAGCCCTTCTGGGGGGACCATTCTGGGAAGCTAGGCCACTTACCCTAGACGGTGGTTTCTTGGCCTTCAAGATGGGTAGCTACTGCTCACATCGTTGGTGCGACGACGGTGCGGCAAACGTAACACGCCGTTCACAGTTGAATTCAGTTGAGTATCGTCCGAGCACCGCTTCTACCTGGGGCGATGGGACGAACGCTGGGGGAGTTCACGATCGGTCGGCGACATTGAGACAGGCGTGGGTGGCAATCTGTAGCTCAAAGTTTCCGGGTGATTTACATATCGTAACATCCAGCTGCGCCTGCCGGGATCGGTAGTTCTCACAAAACGAAAATTTTTTAGCACTGCGAGAATTCGATGGCGGCTGTGCAGGCACAGCGCAACGATATCGTCGGATCGTAAATGCCTCCTGGTCGGAGGCGGCAATGACGCGGTCCGTCAGTCGATCGCACGCCGAGCCGTCAGGACACATCCGCTGTCCCGCCGGGGCGATGATCGTTGGTCGCGGATTCCCGCATACGGCGCATCGGGACACGGCCACCCTCGGCTAGCACACCCTCGTCGCGCAGCCGGGACAGTTGCTCGGTAGCGAGGTGTGGCGTGGGGGTCCCGTCGGCGCGCAGTACTCGGTGCCAGGGCAGATCGTCGCCGTCCTCGGCCAGGATCCGGCCCACCAGCCGGGCCCGGCCCGGGAGACCTGCGCGAGCGGCGACCTGTCCGTAAGCGAGTACTGAGCCCGCCGGGATGGCTGCTACCACACCGCGTACCCGCTCCACATCGTCGACGTTCATCGCGGCCATCCTCCCGCACCGCGGACTGTCGGAGTGGCGTGGTTGCATGCGCTCCGTGCCTGTCTTGGTTCGTTCCGTTACCGCCGCTGCGCAGGCGGCCGTCTGGAGTCCCGACGCCCGCAGGGTGCTGGAACACGCTGGTGGTGCGTTGCGGGTGCTGGGCGGCCCGGGTACCGGCAAGACCACGCTCGTGGCGCACACCGTGGCGGATCGGGTGCTGCGGGGGGTGGACCCGGAGCGGGTGCTGGTACTTACCTCCAGCCGCCGGGCTGCTGCCGACTTGCGCGATCGCATCGTGGAGCGTCTCGTGGCGCACGGAGTGACGCCGACTGTGCGGGAGCTGCTGGTGCGCACCGTGCACTCCTACGCCTTCGCCGTACTGCGCCTGCAGGCGCAGCTGCAGGACCTGCCGCCGCCCCGGTTGCTGTCTGGCCCCGATCAGGACGTGGTGATCCGGGAGTTGCTAGCGGGCCAGCGTGCGGTTGGCGGCCGAGGCTGGCCGGCGCGGCTCCGACTGGCGCTGGGCTTGCCGGCCTTCGCGAGTGAGCTGCGGGATCTGCTGATGCGCGCCGCGGAGCGCGGGCTCGCGCCGGAGGACCTCATCGCGCTGGGCCGCACCAAGGGGCGCGACGAGTGGGTGGCGGCCGGGCGCTTCTTCCGGATCTACGAACAGGTGATGTTGCTACGTGGGTCAGTGGGTACGGCCGCTCCGCAAGCCACCGCGCCCGCGCTGGACGCCGCTGAGCTGGTGTCCGCGGCGCTGCTGGTGCTCGACACCGATGCTGAGGTGATGCGCAGGGAGGCCGACCGGGTACGTCACCTGATCGTCGACGACGCCCAGCACCTCGACCCGTTGCAGGCCGCGCTGGTGAACCGGCTCGGAGCGGGCGCCCACGAGCTGCTGCTGTTCGGCGACCCTGACCAGACGATCTTCTCCTTCCGTGGGGCGGATCCCGGCTTGCTCACCACCGGCGGTCGCCCAGCCATCCGGTTGTCGATCGATCACCGGATGGCCCCGGCGGTGCGGGCCGCGGTCTCCCGGCTCGCCAGCCGGTTGCCGGGCCCACGCGGCGCCCTGCACGGTCCGGTGGGGCAGCAACCCGCTGGGGAGGTCGCCGTTCGGGTCTTCGGCTCCGCCGCGACCGAGGCGTCCTGGGTGGCCAATCAGCTTCGCCGCGCCCATCTGCTCGACGGTGTGCCCTGGTCGGACATGGCGGTACTGGTGCGCTCGACAGCCCGGGCGCTGCCGGTGCTGCGCCGTGCGTTGCTCGCGGCGGGCGTGCCAGTGGCGGCGCCGCGCGAGGAGCTGCCGGTGGCCCGTCAAGGCGCGGTGCTACCGATGCTGGCGGTGTTGCGCTGCGCGGTACAACCAGACGCCCTAGATGAGGAGACCGCGGCCGCGCTGCTGACCTCGCCGCTGGGCGGAGCCGACCCGTTGGCATTGCGCCGGCTGCGCCGGGAGCTGCGCCGCCGCGAGCTCGTCGCCGGGAATCTGCGGACCAGCGGTGCACTGCTGGTCGACCTGCTGCGCACGGACGGCGAGCCAGGCATCCACGGACTGGAGGGGCTCGACCAGCACACCGCGGCGCCGGCCGCAAGGCTGGCCGGCCTGCTCACCGCGACCGCTCGGGCGGCCCGGCGAGGAGAAAGCGCGGAGGAAGTGCTGTGGCAGCTGTGGCAGGCCAGTGGGCTCGCGCAGCGTTGGGCGGCCATCGCGGCGCGCGGCGGCACGGCTGGTGCACAGGCGGACCGAGACCTGGACGCGGTGGTCGCGTTGTTCGATGCCGCCGCCCGTTATGCCGATCGGCTACCCGGCGCCGATGGTGGTCCGGCCGGCCTGCTCGGCTTCTGCGACTACCTCTCTGAGCAGCAGATACCCGGTGACTCGCTGGCTGCACGATCGCCCCAGGGCGAGTCGGTCACTGTGGCGACGGTGCATGCCGCAGCCGGCCGGGAGTGGTCACTCGTCGCGGTTCCCGGGGTGCAGGAGGGCAGCTGGCCAGATCTGCGGCTGCGCGGATCCCTGCTCGGCGTGGAACATCTGATCGACATCACCGCGGGCGTCGAATCCGCCACGGTCTCGCGCACCGCGCCGCTGCTGGCCGAGGAACGACGGCTGCTACTGGAGGCCGCCAGCCGAGCTCGGTACAGATTGCTCGTCAGCGCCGTGCGCGGAGAGGACGAACAGCCGTCTCGGTTTCTCGACGAGCTCGAGGGCACCGACGCGTCGACCCACGAACGACCGGTGCACCCTCGGGAACGTGGACTAATCCTCCCCGAGCTCGTCGCGGAGCTGCGCCGAGTGTGCTGTGACCCCACCGAGGACAGCGTGCGGCGGGGTAGCGCCGCGGCCGGTTTGGCGCAGCTCGCGGATGCCGGGGTACCCGGCGCGCACCCCGATGTCTGGTACGGGTTAGGACCGTTGTCAACCGACGTTCCGCTGCGGATGCCGGGTGAGCCGGCCCGGGTGTCACCGTCGCTGGTCGAGCTGGTGTCGAGCTGCCCATTGCGCTGGTTACTCACCCGTCACGGTGGCGAGGACGTCCGGGCGCTGCCCGCGGTCACCGGGTCGCTGGTGCACAGGTTGGTCCAGGCGGCCGCGGCCGGTGCCAGCGACCAGCAGCTCGAAATAGCGCTGGGTCAGGCTTGGGCCAGCGTTGATGCGGGTGCCCCGTGGTACTCCCGCGCCGAGCAGCAGCGGGTTCGCCAGATGGTCGCGATCTTCCGTGACTGGTGGAAGGCGAGCCGCGGTGACCTCACCGAAATCGGTTGCGAGCAGGCGTTCGAAGTTCAGCTCCCCCCTGCGCCAGGCGCTGCTGACGACACAGCGGTGCTGCTTCACGGAAGGGTGGACCGGCTGGAGCGCGATCGCCACGGCCGTCCAGTGATCGTCGACGTGAAAACGAGCAAGGTACCGATCAGCAAAGAGGCCGCGCAGGAGCACCCGCAGCTGGCCGTCTACCAGCTTGCCGCCGCTTGTGGTGCCTTCGCCGAACACGACCTGCCCACCGAACCTGGCGGGGCCTGCATCGTGGCGGTCTCGGCACGAAACGCCGCATCGGTGCAGCGCGATCAACGGCCGTTGGATCCGGCGGCGGTGGCGCGTTGGTTCGACGTCGTGCACGAGGCTGCTCGGCGCACCGCGGGCCCGGAGTTCGTCGCCGTCGACAACGGCGACTGCGCGCGGTGTCCCTCCAAGATCGCCTGCCCGCTGCACGATTCCGGTCGGCAGGTCACCCAATGACGATGGTGCACGCCTGCATCGAGCCTGCCGAGCTCGCTGCAGAACTCGGTATCGCGGCTCCCACCGCAGAGCAGGCCGCGGTTATCGCCGCCGACCCGGGGGGGCCCACGCTCGTGGTCGCCGGTGCCGGATCGGGTAAGACCGAGACGATGGCGGCCCGAGTGGTATGGCTGGTCGCCAACGGATACGTCACCCCGGATCGCGTGCTCGGCCTGACGTTCACCCGCAAGGCAGCCCAGCAGCTCGCCGAGCGGGTCCGGGCCCGGCTGCGCCGCCTCGCCGGTTCGGCAGTGCTGGATCGACTCGACGCCACCGGGGAGCGTAGGGCCGCGGTGCTGGCCGGTGAGGCCACCGTGCTGACCTACCACGCCTACGCCGGCCGGCTGGTCGCTGAGCATGCGCTGCGGTTACCTACCGACCCGGGGGCTCGGCTGCTCACAGAGACCGGCGCGTGGCAGCTCGCGCACCGGGTCACCGCCGGCTGGGAGCCGGACCTCGATCTCGAAGGGAAGGTGCCACACACGGTCACCGGATGGGTGCTCGGACTGGCAGGGCAGCTTGCCGAGCACTTGTGCGAGCCGGAACAGCTGCGGGAATCCACCGAGGCGATCATCACGGCGCTGGTCACGGCTTCGCCAACGCCACGCCAGCGAGGCTCGTTGCGCGCCGACCTCAAGCCGGTGGTTCGCAGCCAGCGGTCCCGGCTGGCGATACTGCCGCTGGTGGAGCGCTACACCGAGCTCAAGCGGCGCGAGGCCGTGCTCGACTTCGGCGATCAGATGGGCATCGCGGCCAAGCTGGCGCGCGACCATCCGGAGGTCAGCGCAAGCGAGCGGGTTCGCTTCAGCGCCGTGCTGCTCGATGAATACCAGGACACCGGGCATGCCCAGCGGGTGCTGCTGCGGTCATTGTTCGGCAACGTGGCAACACCCGAGCGCGCGATCCCGGTGACCGCGGTCGGTGACCCTTGCCAGTCAATTTATGGCTGGCGCGGCGCCTCCGCGGCCAACCTGCCTCGCTTCACCACTGACTTTCCCTGCGGCGACGCGACGCCCGCCGTCACCTGCGGACTGCTCACCAGCTTCCGCAACCCCCCAGAGGTGCTCGCGGTGGCCAACACCATCTCCGGTGAGCTTCGCGGCGGGCCGGTTCCCGTCGGCGAGTTGCGCTGCCCAAACGGTGCCGAATCCGGCGAGGTTCGCTGTGCGCTGCTGCCCGACGTCCGTGCCGAGGTGGACTGGGTTGCCGGCGCCATCGCCGACCGCTGGCACTCGGCGGTGGTGGACCGGGGCGACCCACTGACTGCCGCCGTGTTGGTGCGGCGCCGCGCGGACATGGCAGCGTTGGCCACGGCGTTGCGTGCGCGCGATGTTCCCGTCGAGGTGGTGGGCCTGGGCGGGTTGCTGGCTGCACCAGAGGTCCGCGACTTGGTGAGTGTGCTGCGGTTGCTCGTCGATCCGCTGGCCGGCACCGCTGCGGCACGGCTGCTGACCGGTGCGCGGTGGCGGCTCGGCGCGGCGGATCTGGCCGCTCTGTGGCGTCGTGCCCGGGAGCTGGCGATGGATCACTGGACTCCGTCGGGCCAGGGCCCCGGGGACGCGGGCAGCGCCCCGGAGCAGGTGCTCGCTGCCTTACCGGGCGAGCTACCTGGGGAAGCCGTCGACCAGGCGGGGCTGGTTGACGCGCTGGATTCGCCCGGCGATCCGGCCCGGTACTCCGAGCGAGGCTACCAACGGCTGTGCGCTCTGGCCGGCGAGCTGCGGGCGTTGCGTCGCCGCGTCACGCAGCCGTTGACCGATCTGGTCGCCGACGCCGAACGGACCCTGCTTCTCGATGTCGAGTCGCTGGCCCGCCCCGGTCCCGCCGGCCGGGCCCACCTGGACACCTTTGCGGGCGTGGTAGCGGACTTCGCCGCGGCCAGCCCGCTGGCCGGCTTACCCGCGCTGCTGGACTACTTGGCCACCGCCGAGGAAGCTGAAGATGGTCTTGCGCCGGGTGAGGTCGAGGTCGCCCACGACCGCGTGCAGATCCTCACCGTGCACGCAGCCAAAGGCCTGGAATGGCAGCTGGTGGCCATTCCGCACCTGGTGGATGGGGTGTTCCCGGCAGCCAAGAAGAGCTCGTCGTGGCTGCGGACGGTCACCGAGCTGCCGGTAACGCTGCGGGGCGACCGGGCTGACCTGCCGGACCTGGTGCTGCCCGCTGGTGCTGATCAGAAAGAGCTCGCCGTGGCCGTCGCGGATCACGAGGAGGCCTTCGACACCCGCAGGCTGACGGAGGAACGCCGGCTGATGTATGTAGCACTGACCCGTGCAGAGCAGACCCTGCTGGCCAGTGGCCACCATTGGGGCGAGGCCGGCAGCGCGCCCCGGTCGCCCTCGGCGTTCCTGTTGGAGATTCGCGACGTTGAACACTGTCTGATCGACCAGTGGGCCGCAGCCCCGGCCGAGGGTGAGCCGAACCCGCTGGAAACCGAACCGCGGTGCGAGCCGACGCCGGCCGACCCGCTGGGCTCGCGGCGCGACGCCGTCGCCGAGGGTGCCGAGCTGGTGCGCGACGCGCTGTCGGTCGCGAACTCCGATCGACTCACCAATGGCAACGCGGCGGGTTGGCAGCGCGAAATCGACGTGTTGCTTGCCGAGCGGGCTGCCCACCGCGCTGGACAACGCGTCGTACTGCCCACACACCTGTCGGTGAGCCAGCTGGTGGAGCTGGCCGAGGACCCCTTGGCGTTGGCCGCGCGGCTGCGCAGGCCGCTGCCCTTCGCCCCGAACCCGATGGCTCGCCGCGGTACCGCCTTTCACGCGTGGCTGGAACGCCGGTTTGGCTGCACTCGGCTGATCGATCATGATGAGTTGCCCGGCGCCGCCGATGAGGGCGCCGCCCCGAACGCCGAACTCGGATCGCTCCAGGCCGCTTTCCTCGCCAGCGAATGGGCGCCACGTTGCCCGCACGACGTCGAGGTGCCTTTCGAGACCGTGTTGGACGGGGTAGGTGTGCGTGGTCGGATGGACGCGGTGTTCGCCGACGCCGACGGCGGCTGGACAGTGGTCGACTGGAAGACCGGGACGGTGCCCGATGAGGCGACGCTGCGTGCGGTGAGCGTGCAGCTCGCCGCCTACCGGCTGGCCTGGTCGGCGCTGTCAGGCGCGCCCCTGCAACGGGTACGCGCGGCATTTCACTACGTCCGTGCCAACCGAACGTTGCAACCCGCAGACCTGCTCGACGCCGACGGGTTGCGCGATCTGCTGCGCACGATCCCGGTCGGTTGACCGAGCGCTGAGTCCGGGGTCATGGTATATGGGGTCGCGGTATGGCGATGCGGCGTTGGTAATTGATGGCCGCGATCTCGGTAAAAGGTTGCCACTGACTACGTGTTCGAAGAATAACTCCGCTGCTAGGTAGTCGACCTAAGGATTTACGTGCGACTACCGATTGCCGCATGACGTTACTTCTCGGCAGGGTATGTGGTACTGAATCGGTAATTGTCGCCGATGAGGTGGTTTCCTGTGCCCGGGCCACCGGGACTTACCTTTTCTAGGAGGACTTGATGTCTGATGCACTGAGCTTTGCAGAGATCGAAGGGCAGCACGTGGAGCTGCTGCCGGCCCGCACCGTCCTGTCAATGTTCAGGTCCGTCGTCGGCGGCGGCGGCGACACAGGCAGCGCCGGGGCGGGCGGCACCAGTGGCACGGGCGGCGCGGGCAGCGGCAAGGCGGCGCTGTTTGACAACTATTTCTACACCGAGGGCGACGTGATCAACACCGTCACCGGCGGCGAGGGTGGCGTCAGCGGCTCTGCTGACGGTGGTGCCGCTACCGGTGGTGCTAGCGAGTCCGGGTCCTGAACTGACAACTGTGCTCCAGGATTCAGCGTCATCGCTCGGCGTGGGAATTTAGGGGAGGGGTGGCCATCCGGCTGCCCCGCCCACTCTGCTGTGTCGCAGTACGTACAGGCGCTGGTGAGGTGTACGGCGCAAAACGTTGCCGCCTACGTATTCGAAAGGCCGATTTACTGTCTGGTCCGTTACATAAGTAGTGCACCGGGGCGAGTTACGTGTGACTACTGATTGCCCGGTGACCCTGCTGCAGGCAAAGTATGTGTTGCTGAATCGGTAATGCCGCCGATGAAGCGATTATCGTCCCGGATCACTGGGACCACCTTTCCTAGGAGGATTTGATGTCTGATGCATTGAGCTTTGCGGAGATCGACGGGCAGCGCGTGGAGCTGCTGCCGGCCCGCACCGTGATGTCGATGTTCAGTGCTGGTAACGGCGCCGGCCGGGGCGGCAACGGCGGGACCGGTGGCACTGGCGGCGTCGGCCGGGGCGGCCTCGGTATCAACCTCTTGAACCTCAACCTCTTCGGTGACCAGACCAACAGTGCTGGTGACGGCGTCGGTGGCGCTGGCGGTTCTGCCGAGGGCGGCAAAGGTGGAAGCATCAGCGGGTGACTTGAGCCGGCGCCACTAGCGATCAGCTGATCGCACGGCGCGGCGTTATGGGGGGGTGGCCAGATCACGGCCACCCCCCTCTGGCGTGAGGGTAGGCCGCTGTGAATCGCCAATGCGGCCGACGTGGTCCAGGCGCCAGGGAGCGCTTCTTATTGCCGCGCCAGCCCCGGGCGTGAACGTGGTGAACCGCAATGCCTTCGGTGGCCAGGCATAGCGCCAGTGACCGTTTAGGGGGCGCGAGCTGCAGCACCGAGGGCGTACTGAGCACCCACCACAGCTGAGCCGATTTGGTTACCTCTGGGTGGTCTTTTGGACGGTGAGATTGGTGACGGCGTAGGGGTGGTCGCCCGTGCACGTAGGTACTCGCAGTTGTCAATGTTCCGTAGTCTGCGTGGCCGCCTAGGTATTAGCAAAGTAGGCTAGTTCTACGTAGCGACCTAAATCGAGTTACGTGTTACTACTGATTGCCACGAACGTTACTGCGCGGCAGGGTATGAGTTACCAAATCGGTACTGCCACCGACTAGGTACTTATGCCCGGCTCGCCGGGATCACCTTTCCTAGGAGGATTTAGATGTCTGACGCATTGAGCTTTGCTGAGGTCGACGGTCAGCACGTGGAGCTGCTGCCGGCTCGTACCGTCATGTCGATGTTCGCTTGCCATGACGGCGGCGGCCGTGGGGGCAACGGCGGCGAGGGCGGCACCGGCGGCGTCGGCCGTGGCGGCCTCGGTCTCAACCTGCTTAACATCAACTTGTTCGGCGACCAGACGAACGACGCCGGCGACGGCTTCGGCGGCGCTGGCGGCAGCGGCAACGGCGGTACTGGTGGAGCCGTAGGCGGCTGAGTAGAGCCGGCGCTGCGAGGTGGCCAGCCATTCGTGGCTGCGCCGTAGCCTGGGAGGGGTGGTCAATCGCTCCCGCCCCTCTCAGGCTAGCCATAGATCTGTTACCTGCGGAAACGAGGTATGCCGAGGCTGCGTCGTAAGTATTCGGGTCTACACCTTCCGTAGAGGCCCCGAGATTCTAAGTAGATTCATCACTCGGATGGCCTAAGTAGCCCACTCGTACGAGTTAAGTATCGCTACTGATTGCCACATCGATCTTTCCTTGGGCAAGGTATGTAGCGCCGGATCGGCACTGCCACCCGATGCGGTGTTCGTAGTCCTGGGGCCATCTGCAGGCCACGGGACCCACCTTTCCTAGGAGGATCTATGTCTGATGCACTGAACTCGACCGAACTCGACGCGCAGCACGTGGAGCTGCTGCCGTCCCGCACCGTATTGTCGCTGTTCAGCGCCGCTGGACGTGGTGGCAACGGTGGCCTGGGCGCTCCCGGTGGGGTAGGCAGGGGCGGCCTCGGCGCCAACCTCATCAACGCCAACGTGCTTGGCGACCAGACCAACCTCGCCGGTAGCGGTGTCGGCGGCGAGGGTGGCGGCGCAGCTGGCGGTACCGGCGGAGCTGTTTACCGCTGATTCCGCCTGATGCCGTCGTAATCAGGATGTCGCATACGGGGGGCGTGGGGGGTGGCCCGCCTACGGCCGCCCCTCCCGCACAGTCGGTGAGCACCTTATTACGCGGTGGCACCGGCGAAACTAGGTAGTGACGAACCGTGCCCGGGACGTTAAGCGTCGGTAGGCTGGGTGGCATTAACTAAATGCTACTCATGGCGTGTTTCGGGGCGGCGGTCTGTGACTCGAGCAGGTTTCGATTCGACGAAGTTTCGATTCGGCGGAAGGATTCGATTCGGCGGAGTGGGACTTTAAGTCGGGGGAGGGCGTCATCGATACTGAGCGTGTGGAGGTTGACTTCGGGTCGGCTGTCGGCACTGTGCCGCGCTTGGCTGACGGGGTCGAGCTGATCGGGGAGTACCAAGGATCGGGCTTTCAAGAGCCTCGCTACATCGTGCGTCGGTCCGATGGGCAGGTCATCCAGCTGCCCCGGTTGCTGTACCTGCTCGCGGCCAGCATGGATGGCCAACGCAACCAGGCACAGGTTGCTGGTGTGCTCAGCGCCGAGTTCGGCAAGGTGGTGCAGCCTGAGCAGGTGGCGTTTCTGGTGGACAACCGATTGCGGCCGGCGGGGATCGTGGCGGTTGATCCGGGGGCCGGAGACCCGCAGACCGGACCGGATGGTGCGGCACCAAAGATGGTGGTGAAGTCGGATCCGTTGTTGGCGTTGAAGTTTCGGGTCGGGGTCGTCCCGGAACGGACGGTGTGGCGCATCGCTGGGATGTTCGGCCCGATGTTCTGGCCGCCGGTGATCCTCGCCATGTTGGCCAGCTTCGTGGGCTTGGACGTGCTGATCATCGCCCAAGGCGGTCTGGGGCGGATCGTGCCCAGCGCGATCGCGTTGATCTACCAGCCGGCGTTGACCCTTCTGGTGCTGGGTTTGATCTTGGCATCAGCAGCGTTTCACGAGTGCGGTCATGTCACCGCCTGCCGCTATGGCGGCGCTAAACCCGGGGTGATGGGTTTCGGTCTGTATCTGGTGTGGCCGGCGCTGTACAGCACGGTCACCGACTCCTACCGGCTGGGGCGGGTGGGTCGGTTACGCACCGATCTGGGTGGCGTGTATTTCAACGCGGTCTTCATAGCCGGGATGAGTGTGGCCTACCTGTATACCGGGGCACCGTGGCTACTGGTGACCATCGTGGCGCTGCACGTCGAGACCGCCACGCAGTTCCTTCCGATGATCCGACTTGACGGTTACTACATCCTTAGTGATCTGATCGGGGTTCCCGATCTGTTCAGCCGGATGGGTCCTGTGTTGGCAAGCATCATCCCCGGACGGCCGACCCATCCGCGGGTGCAGGAACTCAAGCCGTGGGTTCGCCGAATGATCACCTTGTGGGTGCTCATCGTGGTGCCTTATCTGGGGTACTGGTTGATCGGATTTTTGATCGTGCTCCCTCGGGTGCTGCCAGTGGTATGGAACCGGCTTGTCTTTTTGATCCACGCAGTGGGGGAGGCGGCATCGGCCAGCCACGGGGCCGAGGTTGCGTTGGGTGTCGTGCAGATTGTTTTGCTATTGCTACCGTGGGTGGGGTCTTCGCTGATGTTGGGAATGATGGCTCGGCGGCCGGTCCGGTGGCTACGACGGCGGTTGGCGCCAGCGACGGTCAGCGCAGGGAGGATGTAAGTGTTGGTGTCCCCGAACGGTGACACGGAACGTGGCACAAGCCGTGGCACGGGACAGTGGACCGGACGGCTCGGTAGCGCGGTGGCGATGGTCGCCGCAGTGGGCTCGCTGGCCGGCTGCCTCGGCACGTCGGCCCGCGGAACCCCCGGCACCGGCAGCCCCGGTACGAGTAGTAGCGGCGGAAATGGCTACGGCGGCAATGGCGGTGACGCCAATGGCGGCGGTACCGGGGGAAACGGTGGCAATGGTTATGGCGGTTGGGGCGGCAATGGTTATGGCGGCAATGGCGGCAACGGTACTGACGGCCGTGATGGTGTAGACGGTGTTGGGGAAGACGGTGGAGGGAGTTTTTCCGATCCCGGGGCGGTGGCCGGTTCTGGCCGGCTGACCACCCGGACGGTAGATCTGTCCGGGGTCACCTCGGTCGTGGCGGAGGCCAATTTCGTGGTGCACCTCGGGACGGGCCGCTCTGCACAGGCCGCGATCACGATGGATGACAACCTGACTGATCGCGTCGCGGCCACCGT
>JAODNG010000590.1 GCA_025465385.1 Pseudonocardiales bacterium | reverse complement strand
ATACCTGCACAACGCCGAGAAGATCTATGGCAATTACGCCACCGTCATCACCATGTTGTCGTGGTTCTACCTACAAAGTGTCGTCACCTTGGTCGGTGCGCAACTCAACGTGGTGCTCAAGGAACGGCTACACCCCCGCCGCCTGGGCACCGCCCCCGTCACCGAAGCCGATCATCGAGCCTATGACGCCTACGCCAGAGAACGTACCTACCACTCTGACCAACAAGTACACACCGATTTCCAACAGCATGATTCTGATGAGAAGTAGCAGTCCGGACGGTCTTCCGGTCAAGGATCGAAGGCGGGACGCGCTCAGCGGGTCGGTCCGGAGAACCCGATCAGCACGCCGCCGGGGGCCCGGACCAATGCGGTGCAGACCCCATCCATGATTTTGGTCAGCGGCCTGACCGATTCTGCACCAGCGGCCAACGCTGCGTCATACGCCGCTCGGGCGTCCTCGACGTGCACGGTCGGGATTGACCCCGGCGCCTCGTCCGGCGCGGTTTGACGGATGCCGCCTCCGCCCGCGTTCGAGTACGCGAAGAGGTGGTAGTCGCCGCTCGGAGTCGGAAAGGGCGGTTGGAAGATCCAGCCGAGTACCTCGGCACACCAGTCACGGGTGGCCGCTGCGTCGGTGCTGGACAAATCGGTGTGAGTGATCCATCCGTACAGGCCTTGGGTGAATTCGTGACTGCGCTCCTCAGACATGCTGCCTCCTTGGACATCAATCAGCGCTTCCCCACCACCCGCTCAGCAACCGGACCCTCCATGGTCGGTTTCCACGGTAGGAGGGGAACCTCGCCCTGGCCTGCGAAGCAGGCGGTGTGCATCCGGTACATCGGGCGCTGGGTGGTCTCGGCTGGGGCAGGGTAATCCAGATGGTGCCGACACGAGGGTGGGGAGATAAAGATGCGCAGAGCACTGAGTGTGGTGTTGCTGGTCGTGCTGGTGGCCGGCTGCCAGGTCGCGACGTCGCCGCAGTCGGTCACCACGTCGCCAGCCAACGGTGCCACGGAGGTGAGTCCGGCTACCCCGGTCACCGTCACAGTCGCCGACGGCAAGCTCACCCAGGTGGCGGTTACCAACGCCGTGGGCAAGCAGATCACCGGGGAGCTCTCCGACGATGGCCACAGCTGGAGAGCCACCGAGCCGTTGGGCTACGGCAAGAGCTACACCTACACCGGCACCGCCATCGGTGCTGACGGGAAGACTGTGCCGGTGACCGGCTCGTTCTCCACGGTCAAGCCAACGCAGCTAGTTGATGGGACGCTCAACATCGGCGACGACGACACCGTCGGCATCGCTGCGCCGATCGTCCTGCAGTTCGACGACCACGTTGCTGATAAGGCGGCGGTGGAGCGGGCACTGCAGGTGCAGACCTCGGTGCCGACGGAGGGTTCGTGGGCCTGGCTATCCGATGACAACGGCGGCTCCCGGGTGCACTGGCGGTCCAAGGACTACCTGCAGCCCGGTGCGCAGGTCACCGTCACCGCGAAGCTCTATGGAGTGAACTACGGCGAGGGCAGGTGGGGCCAGGAAGACCTCCGCTTGCACTTCACCGTCGGACGGTCGCAGATCGTCAAGGCCGATGTCACCAGCCACCGGATGGTCGTGGTCCGCGACGGCAAGGTGATCATGGACTTTCCGGCTAGCTACGGGCTGGGATCTGACCCGAATCGGGTTACCCGCAACGGCACCCACGTGGTGATGAGCAAAAGCCCGCTGTACCTGATGTCGAATCCGGCCTATGGGTATGTCAACTTCCCCTCGCACTGGTCGGTGCGCATCTCCAACAACGGCGAGTTCATTCACGCCAACCCCGAGACCACCGGGGTGCAAGGCTCGGCGAACGTCACCCACGGCTGCGTCAACCTGTCCACGGCGAATGCCAAGCAATACTTCGACAGTGCGATCTTCGGCGATCCGGTCGAGGTAACGCGCAGCAACGTCGCGATGTCGGCTGCTGACGGTGACATCTATGACTGGAGCGTGTCCTGGGACAAGTGGGTTTCGATGTCCGCGCGGCATTGACTCCTAAGGTCAGGCGCGCGGGCTCGCTCGGCCTACCCAGACGACGGTTACCGCACCAACGGCCGCCAGCGGCAACAGCCAGTCCGACGCCGAGTAACAGCAGGTCCCGGAAACCCGACGTGGACGCTGCAGCGTGATCCGGGCGTGAGGACAATCAGCCTGGTGAGCATTCACCACCAGGCACCGCTTCTATGGCCGGACAGAGGTACCTGCACTGTAGGGACCGATGCGCAGCAAGGCTGACCTGTTCGCCGCAATCCGCCGCGATCGACGCGGCGTGCTGGTGGTCAACACCCGCTCGCGGCGGGGGCGAGGCCATTACGAGGTCGCCCGTGGCCTACTCAGCACGGCCAGGTTCGACCTGCTCGCCTGCTTCGGCGTCGACCAGCCCGGCCAACTCGCCGGCGCCCTGACCGCCGCGACGGCCCTGCGACCCGACCTGCTGATCGCCGGCGGGGGGGACGGCACGATCAGCGAAGCCGCCCGGCATCTGGCCCATCGCGACATCGCCCTCGGCGTGCTGCCGTTGGGCACCACCAACAACTTCGCCCGCACCCTCGGCATCCCACTTATTCCGCCGCGATCACCGTCCTGACCGACGGCAAGGTCGCTGACGTCGACCTCGGCCTCGTCGGCGACTACCCGTTCGCCGGGCGCCTTTGACCCGTCACGGTGTCTCCGATCACGGCGCAGTCGGTTGAACCCTCGGTGAGTTGCACCGCGGGCTCTTCGGGGCCAGAAAAAGTACTGTCACGCAC
>JAODNG010000587.1 GCA_025465385.1 Pseudonocardiales bacterium | reverse complement strand
GGCGGGCGGCGTAGAGCTCGCCGACGCTCAGCCGACCGGCGACGACCCCGAACCCGGCGACCCCGACCACGGACAGCTGCAGCAGCGGCCCGATCACCGCGGCCTGGCTGGTCATCCGCACCTGGTTACGCCACATGCTCATACCGTGCTCTCGCAGCCCAGGCAACGGCTGAAGGATCCGCCGTCGCTCGCGCTCGATGCTGCCGGCGGCGGCGATCGTGCGGGCGCCGGACAACGCATCGAGCAACCGCGCCGCGATCAGTCCTTGGCTGTGCAGGTAGCCCCTAATGGTCTCGGTGTTGTCCCGGACGAACACCCGTAGCAGCGCGGCCATCATGAGCAGGCCGGCCAGCGCGGTGAGTCCCACCCATGGATCGATCAAGGTCAAGGCGATGATGCTGCCGACCGGAGGAAGCAGGCCGACGCCGACCATGACGGCGGTAATACCGATCTGGCCCGCCTCGCTGGTGTTGCGGGTGACCCGGGTCACCAGATCCCCGGTTTCGAACCGACGGTTAGCCGCCGGGCCGATGCCGACGAGTTGCCGGACCAGCGTCATCCGCAACCAGGCCGTGCACCGGGCGGTGCTCTGCCCAGTCGCGATGTCACCGATGACTTTCCCAGCCACCATGATGGCGATCAGCGTCGCGCAGGCCAGCACGGCCCAGGTGATGTGGCCACCACCGGGCAGCGCGTCCAAGGCGTGACCGAGTGCGGTGGGCAGCAGTATTTCCGCGCCCGCGACCAGCAGCGAGGCCAGCGCCAAGGACCAGATCCACCACCCACCTTGGCGACCCGTCGTCAGCAGCAACCGGTCAGCTTGTTTCCACATTGACGTGTGCGGATCCGCCGACGCGCCTGCCGGATCGCTGTTCACGCGACCTCCGCATTGTCGTGATGGTCTGCTGTTTCGAACCTCGGGGGGTCCGGAAGCTCCTGTGTCCGAAAATCATTAGGTGGTCCGGGGCAACGCCGGCCGCCCCGGACCACCTGTCAATGAAGCATCAGCCGCACAGCAGCAGGCTGATGTCACTCCCGTGAGACTTACCGTGGCCGTGGCCGTGGTCGTCACAGCCGTTCAGCTCGACGGTCACCTCCATGGACTGCAGGTCGAGAAGCACCATTGTTTTCACCTCCTTCCGTATGTCGACGCGGATACCAAACCGTTCCTCCCCGTCAGCACTGCCGGCACGGGGGCATCGTGCGGCGGGAACTGCCGTGATTCACAGAGAAACGGGAGACCGACGGGGTGCTCGTGCACAGCCGCACCCAGTGCGAGCAGGACGCCTGCGGCGCCGCTCGCCAAATCCATTGACAGCCGGAGCAGCTGTTCACCAGGGAAGGCAAGATGGCCCTGGTAGTCAACTCGGTGCCAGCCAAGGTACCGGATCTGAGCAGCTACCTCTGGGTTCCAGACCGCATGCCCAGGTGGGTATCCCCGGCTGAGGTACACAATCATTCCGGCCCGGCCACTGAACAGACCCGGCTGGATATAAAACCGGGACAGCGCAGCGCGGCGAATAGCAGCCGCAGCGTTGACGAACTCGTCATCTACCCGGTGCGTGAGGTACTCGTCGAGCACCATGCCGATGCCCGCGCTACCCCTGTCGAGGTAGGGCATCGCCCGCCAGCCCTCGTTGACGCGCATCGAGCCGTCGGCACGTACCAGGCAGCGGCGCAGATCTTGGCGCAATGCGGTCGCGGACAATTCGAGGAATCCGCGGTCACCGGTGTGCTCGTAAAGCCGCAAGAACATCAGTGCCGGTCCCGATGAACCTTGCATCAGCCCCGCGTATGCGTGATCTCCGCCGCTGATCGTGCCGACGCTGTCGATGTTGCCCAACCGGTCGGCGACGATATCGGCGGCGCGCAGCGCGTGGTCGAATAGCGTGGGTTCGCCAGCCATGCCCGCGAAGTGGGCAAGGTTGAGCGCGATACCGGCCAGGCCGCCGGACAGGTCTGAACCTAGTTGGTCGCTGTGCTCGGTGAGGCAGAACTCGATCAGGTCGAGGGCTGCTTGCCGGTATCCCAACTCCGACAGCACGTACGCCACGCCGTGCAGCCCGTCGTAGAAACCTAACCGGGTTCCGCGGGCCGCCGCGGCCGCCCGCTCGAGTAGCCAGTGCTCCCCGGCGGGGTACGGCGTGGCCCGGGTAACCGCGAGCGCATAGAGCACACCCGCGGCGCCGTGGGCGATGTTGAGGCCACCGGTGCTGAACTGCGCGATGTCACCAGGAAACAGCCGATCGGTGCGCTTCGGAGTAGCACTAGCCAGGATTCCGGCGACGATCGAGTCCCGGGCGGCTGTCCAACCGCTTATCCCATCGGGTAGCGGCGGCAGCGCTCGGACGCGCCGTCGAGGTGCAGGACCGTCAGTCCCGCTGGTTCCGCTGGTTCCGCTGGTTCCGGTGATCGTCCGCACCGCCTCAGCGAGGAAAGCAGGTGGTACCGGGAAATGTTCGGCGATGACCTCGGCGAAGTCTTCCGGCTTTCCGGTGTCGAGCCGGATCATCGCGGTCAGGGGAAGGAACAGGGCCAATCGCAGGCAGGCTAATGAGTACCGGTCGATGTCGAACCCGGCCCGATCCCGCGGGGCGCTAAATGCTGGGCTACCCAGGGTTGGCCGGCGCGCCTCATCGATTCGCGCTGCGACCTCGTAATCAATCAGCGTGGCTCGGCCGTCGTCCCGGACGATGACATTGAACAGGTGCAGATCACCGTGGATGACCCCACAGCCATGAATGGCCGTGATGATCTTTTCCACCTGAGCGCACATCCCTAACGCCCATTCGGTGTAGGCGGCGAACTCAGCGGGTCCGGCGGCGGCGTCATTCATCGGCCAGCGCTGCGCGAAAACCTTGTTCAGGGGCGTTCCCTCGATGAACTCCAGCGCCAGAAAATGATGCTCGCCCAGGGCGAAGTGATCGTGGACAGCAGGCACGCCTTCTACTCCGGCCAGGCGTTCGAGCATTTCCCGTTCGCGCCGCAGCCGTTCGACCGCGTCGGCGCCGTCGGCCGCGAGGCCAGCGTGCGGCCGGGCCTCTTTCAGGACCACCCGCACTCCGGTGCGCTGGTCAGTCGCCTCGTAGAGTCCCCCGCCGTTGGAGAAATGCAGGACCTGCTCGATGCGATACGGCAGTTCGGCGACGGTGGTGGCGTTGCGCGCTGCAAGTTGGGGAACAAGCAGGTCCGGCAAGGTGACCCACGGAGGCGTGCAGAACACCGCATCCCTGCGGTCCGGCACCAGCGCTCCGTTGGGACCCTCGATGGCCGGCACCCGGTCACCCCGCGCAGACAGGCAGTGCCGCAGTGCGAACCCGCCATAGCGCACGTAGAGTGGACCTTCGTTCCAGCGCAGGTCGCTGAGGATGTAGGGACCTGGTTCGCCGGCCAGTAGTTCGCCCAGATCGTGCAGGATTGTGCCGAGCGCATCAATGTCAGTGGGATAGATCGTGACGAATTTGCCGCTGGACCCCCGCGGCGCGTACTTCGCGTTCTGCAGGTGAACGGCGCTTCGTGCGGCCAGGAATTTGAATGTGATCCTGCGTGGAACACAGTAGGCCCACACGGTTTCCAGGATGCGTTCCGCGTTATCTAGGCACGCCGACGCGTGAACCTTCCACCCCTGCTGGGGCACCGCGGCGCCCACCGGATTCATGACCACCCAATTGTCGAGGAACCGCCGTTCCCACCCATCGGGGACTGGACGTCGCACCGCATCGAAAGGCTCTACTCGGTTGGCCCCGAAAATCGAATCGTAAAACAACGGATCGGCGATGCAGTACACCTCGTAACCGTTGTCCATTGAGTCCCCCTCGCCGACCGATCATCGCTATGCAGCAATGATGGCGCCGAAGTCATGGGTGCGGCTAGTACCGTTCGTCAGGCTTTCCATGTGAAGGAATCACGGGTGTCGGCGGTGATTCACACGCCCTCTACCCGAGCCTGGTCGTCAGGCCAGGCAACCGGGGCCGAGCAGGGCCTTGAGATCGCCCATCAGCGCGGTGCTCGGTGTCACCCGCAGGCTGTCGTCCAGCTTCAGCAGGTGCTTGCGGCCGCCATTGACCAGGCTCAGCCGTACTTCCTGGGGGCCCGGGTGGCGGGCCAGCACGTCCTTGAGCTGGGCCACCCGCTCAGGTGAGCAGCGTGCTGCGAGCATGCTCACCGTCACCGGTTGCCCCGCACCAGGCTGCCCGCTGCCCGCTGCCGAGCCACCGGGTTGGACGAGGTCGGGAGCCACGAGGTCGTTGGCGATCAGCGAGATCCGGTCGTCTCGTTTGGTTACCCGGGCCTTGACCAGCACGATGTGGTCCTCTGCGACGTTCACACCGACGACTGAGTAGGTCTTGGGAAAGAAGAGGACCTCGATCCCGGCGGCGAGATCCTCTAGCTGGGCCGCCGCCCACGGCTCGCCGTTGCGGTTGACTCGTCGCGTCACGCTGGCGAGGATCCCGCCGACGATTACCTGGGCACCGTCACTGACCGTGCCATCGAGGATCGAGGCGATCGGCGTGTCCGCTTGGCGAGCCAGGGCGTGCTCCACGCCCTGCAGCGGGTGTCCAGACACGTAGAGACCCAGCATTTCGCGCTCGAGGGCAAGCTGATGCTTGGTATCCCAGTGCTCAGCCGGTACCGGTACGTCAAACAGGTTCAGCCCGGCGCCGGTACCGGGCTCGCCGCCGAACAGGTCGAACTGCCCGATCGCCTCAGCTCGCTTGGAGTCCATCACCACGTCGATTGCCTCGGCGTGCACCAGATACAACCCCTTGCGAGGGTGTCCAAGCGAGTCGAACGCGCCCGCCTTGACCAGCGACTCGACGACCTTCCGGTTGCAGGCCACCGCGTCGACCTTGCGAAGGAAATCTGAGAAGTCGGTGTAAGACCCCTTTTCGGTGCGGGCCCGGGTGATCGCATCGACGACGTTGCCGCCCACGTTGCGAATGGCGCCGAGCCCGAACCGGATGTCTTTGCCGACGGCGACGAAGTCGCGCTCGGAAGAGTTCACGTCCGGCGGCAACACGGTGATGCCCATCTTGCGACACTCGGCGAGGTAAATTGCGGCTTTGTCTTTATCGTCGCCCACGCTGGTCAACAGCGCAGCCATGTACTCTGAACGATAGTTTGCTTTCAGGTAGGCAGTCCAGTAGGAGACCAGCCCGTATCCTGCGGTGTGTGCGCGATTGAAAGCATAGTCGGAGAACGGGAGCAAGATGTCCCACAGCGTCTTGATCGCAGCCGCCGAGTAACCGGCGTCACGCATTCCCCCAGAGAATGTCTCGTACTCTTTGTCTAGGATCTCCTTCTTCTTCTTGCCCATCGCTCGGCGAAGCAAGTCGGCTTTGCCCAGCGAATACCCGGCTACCCGCTGGGCGATTGCCATGACCTGCTCTTGGTAGACAATCAGCCCGAAGGTCTCGTCCAGGATGTCCGCCAGCGGTCCGGCCAACTCCGGATGGATCGGCCGCACCTCCTGCCGGCCGTTTTTCCGGTCGGCGTAGTCGTTGTGCGCGTTGGCGCCCATCGGCCCGGGTCGATACAGGGCCAGGACGGCGGAGATGTCCTCAAAAGTGGTGGGCACCATGCGACGGAGCAGGTCACGCATCGGCCCCCCGTCGAGCTGGAACACCCCGAGGGTGTCCCCGCTGGCGAGTAGCTCATAGGCCTTGGAATCGTCGAGTTCCAGATTCTCCAGATCCAAGGGCGGCTTGCCATTGAGTTTGATATTGCGCAGCGCGTCGTCGATGACCGTGAGGTTGCGCAGCCCCAGGAAGTCCATCTTGAGCAGTCCGAGCGTTTCGCAGGCACCCATATCGAACTGCGTGATGATCGCGCCGTCGGAATCCCTGCGCTGGATCGGGATGATATCGATCAACGGCTCACTGGACATGATCACGCCAGCCGCGTGCACGCCCCACTGCCGCTTGAGCCCTTCCAACCCGCGGGCCGTGTCGATGATCTCCTTGACCTGAGCATCACTGTCGTACAACGCCCGCACTTCGGTGGCTTCGGCGTAGCGCTTGTGCTGAGGATCGAAGATCCCGGCCAGCGGGATATCCTTGCCCATCACGGGTGCCGGCATCGCTTTGGTGATCCGGTCGGCCACCGAATAGCCGGGCTGGCCGTAGAGCACCCGCGCGGAGTCCTTGATCGCCGCCTTCGCTTTGATCGTCGAGTAGGTGATGATCTGTGCGATGCGGTCCTCGCCGTACTTCTCCGTGACGTAGCGGATCATGTCACCACGCCGGCGCTCGTCGAAGTCCATGTCGATATCGGGCATCGAGATACGCTCGGGGTTGAGGAACCGCTCAAAGATGAGCTTGTGCCGGATGGGGTCAAGATCAGTGATGCCCATCGCGTAGGCCACCAGGCAGCCTGCCGCCGAGCCCCGGCCCGGTCCGACCCGGATCCCGTTGGCCTTGGCGTAGCACACCAGATCTGCGGTGACCAGGAAGTAGCCGGGGAAACCCATCTGGCAGATCACCCCGACCTCGTAGTCGGCCTGACGGCGGTGGGTGTCGGGCAGACCGCCCGGGAAGCGCTGCTGCAGGCCGCGCTCGACTTCCTTGACCAGCCAGCTGGCCTCGCTCTCGCCCGCTGGCACCGGAAACCGGGGCATCAGGTCGCGGCCCTCGGTGAACTCCACATGCACCCGTTCGGCGACCCGCAGGGTGTTGTCGCAGGCCTCCGGAAACTCACCGTCCCACTGCTCGCGCATCTGCGCCGGAGACTTGAGGTAGAAGTCCTGAGCATCGAACTTGAACCGGTTGGGATCTGACATGGTCTTGCCGGTCTGCACGCACAGCAGCACCTCGTGCGGCTTGGCGTCCTCGGGGAAGGTGTAGTGCAGATCATTGGTGGCAAGTCCGGGCAGCTCAAGAGTCTTCTTCAGCCGCACGAGATCGTCACGAACCCGACGCTCGATCTCGATGCCGTGGTCCATCAGCTCACAAAAGAAGTTATCCCGGCCGAAGATATCCCGATAGTCAGCGGCGGCCTGGCAGGCGGCACCGAACTTGTCCTGCTGCAACAACCGCTGAACCTCGCCTGACGGGCACCCGGTGGTGGCGATGATGCCCTTGCCGTAGGCCGCCAGCAGCTCACGGTCCATCCGCGGCTTGTAGTAGTAGCCCTCCAGGCTGGCGAGGCTGGATAACCGGAACAGGTTGTGCATGCCCTCGGTGTTCTCCGCGAGCAGCGTCATGTGGGTGTACATCTCACCCGGGTTGTCGACGTCGTTGCTGCCGCGAGCCAGCACTACCCGCTTGCGGTCATGCCGGGAGCCAGGCGAGAGGTAGCCCTCCATGCCGATGATCGGCTTGACTCCGTGGGCGTTAGCCTTCTTCCAGAACTCGTAGGCGCCGAAGACATTGCCGTGGTCGGTCATCGCCAGGGCCGGCATGCCCATCCGGACGCACTCCCTGAACAGGTCGTCCAGCCGCGCTGCACCGTCGAGCATCGAGAACTCGGTATGCGTGTGAAGGTGGACGAACGAGTCACTGGACACCCTCGACCTCCTTGATCACCCTATGCAGTCATCCGGCTGCGTCCGTCGCACCTTAGACGGTTTCGATGGCCTCCCGACCCACCGACCGCCACGTGCGCCGAAAGCCCAGTTAGGGGCTGCCGCCTACGGCGCGCCGAAATTTGCTAGCCGTACGACGGGGAGTATCATCGAACGCATGTTCGATGCTAGCTGCCTGGAGCTGTCGGTGCCACTGGTGATCAGGCCGCCCCGAGGAAGAGATCATCGACTGCCTGGTCGAGGACTATCCCGGAGGCACGCGGAGCCGGTGCGCTGGTCGCAGTACGTTCCTGGCGGTCTGCTGGCCGACGTGCTGGCG
>JAODNG010000601.1 GCA_025465385.1 Pseudonocardiales bacterium | reverse complement strand
GCATGCTCCTGCGGCGCTCCGGCCCGGTCGCGGGCGAAGACCTGCAGCTGGGGTGTTGATCGGCGGTGGGGATCCCCGCGTATCCGATCTTGTGTTCCACGGCCGGCCGCACCAAGGTCGTCAATTTACTCAAGAGCCTGCCCGGTTACGGGCCAGCCAAAGTCACCGCGCTGATGAAGCAAACGGGAATCGTCTCGTCCCGCCGCGCCGCCGGCCTCGGCGACCGCCAACGCCAAACGCTGACCGACGCACTGACATAAACACAGGACATGGTGCAGACCGTTGACGCCGCGCCGACACAAGCAACACGCGAGGCGAACGTGCCGATGCGCACCACGCAGCGTAGTCGAAGGTGATCACGGTCCGGATGCGTCGGCGGCATCCTCTGATGTCACGTCCGCACCGCGGACGATCATGATCGTCTCGCGTCGGCTTTCGGCGAATGGATTCGCCCGCAATGGTAGTGACCACCACGCGGAGCAGGGCACGGATAGACCACAACCGTTGCCGGCTGAGGCGGCCCGAAAGTCGGGAAAACGCCGTTGCCCCGGCACGAAAGGGTGATCCGGCTGCCACTCGGACGGCCCAGAAACCGGGCAAGTCGGATCCCCCAGGGCACTGAAAGTAACCACTCGACCTGCCGAAACACCCTCATTGATTGCGCTGGGTGACCGGTCGGAGCCCCGTACGCCTACCCGCCTGGCGCTGCGGTCAACCCCTTGCATTACCTACGGTGATCCGTACCTTCAATGTCGTCATGCGCGAAGGAGCCACCTTGGTGCGGGAATCCGGGCCGGTGCGCAGAGCCCTGTTCCTCAGGACCGGATACCGCAACCTCACCCCGAATCGGGACAGGGACTCTGACGATGGGTCGACGCGGGGACCCAAATTCCGCGGGATTTCCGCCGGCCGGCCAATCAGTCGTGTGCGCGTTTGCGGAGAATGGACATGGCGAGGACCTCCCGATTACTCGCATGTATTGGTATCAGCGGGGCCGCCATGATGGCTCCGCTGGTATTCGCAGCACCGGCCCAGGCGGGCCCGGTTCGCCAGGCTCCGTGGGATCGCGTGGCGCAGTGCGAGAGCGGCAGTAACTCGAGCGCCAACACCGGCAACGGGTATTACGGCGGTCTCCAATTCAACCGAGGGACTTGGCAGTCATACGGAGGAGGGTCCTACGCAGGCACCGCCAACCACGCCACCCGATCGCAACAGATCGAGATCGCCGAGAAGGTGCTCAGCGCGCAGGGCTGGAGAGCCTGGCCAACCTGCGCCAGAAGGGCCGGGGTCCTCTGACGCACGGCCATACCACCCACTCGGCCCCCGTCACAGCACCCGGCGGGAGCCGAGCGCGTCGACTCGGGTGGCAAACGAGACCGCATGCCCAGCTCGCCCTCTCAGCCCCCGCGAATATCGCGTGCCTAAGGGGAGCGTCCTCAGCGGTCCGAGGGGTTGCGGCCGTCCGCGTCCGGGATGTCCATAACGGCATACCTGGCCATGACCCGCTGGCACCGCAGCGCGGCCTCCTGACAGATTCGCTGGACTGCCTCCCCCGCTGCCACGGAGTCCCATCGGATGGCCTCGACGTTGGCGGCCAGCCCCCGGGCGTGCGCCTGGCCAGAAGTACGCATAACCATAAGCCGCTCCCCTTTGCGTTCCACGGGGACACCCAGTGCTGGGGGCATCCAAACAGCCTTGCAGCGCACCCTGGATAACGGCCCTAGGCCTCGACGGTATCGGCACCGGGCCGCAACCCGGCAGCTGACGTGGCCCACGCACCGCGGGCTCGGGCAGACCCACAACACAGCACGGGTGTCCTCGTGTCCCCGGCGTGGCGAACACAGCCGATGCTCGCCCGGAGGTCACGGCGGTCCCTCTGCCGCGGGATGGCCAACCGGTAGCTGTCGCGTTCCCGCTGGTATTTGGCGTCTTTGAGGCGGTGCCGGTCTCACCCGATGCACCGCAGTCAACCCCAGTAGCCACACCAGTGCCAGCAGCGTCAAGTCCAGCACCATGGCCACCACTGACACCACTCTCGGTAGTCGCTCCCGCGGCTGTCCCGGAGCCGGTAGCACCCGCTCCAGCTAGTCATTACCCCGCCGACACCAGTCCCGAAACAGTGAGCACCAGGCCCGCGTGCGATCTGGGTCCCCCCCGGGGGGGCCAGCTGTCACAGTGCCGGTCGTAGCCAAGCCCAAGGCCGACGGTCGAGGTACTCGATGACCGCGCGGCAAGGGCGCCCAACGCCAGACAGCGGCGCTGCGGTGGGCCCCGCGCCCACGCCGACGCCAGGGCCCGGGTAGCAAGGGCTCGGGTAGCGGTGTCGCTGACCGGTCAGCTCGCCAGCGGTGACCTCGGGCACTAGGGCCACCCATACCGCGCGGTCCATGAGGAGGACCCCTCGCGGTGAATCAGTCACTGTCGGTGGAGAAACCGGGGTTTACTGCGGGGTGAGATGGGGTAACTGACTGCACGCTCTCCGGTGGGCTATGGCTTGGCCGGATCCAGCGGCCGGCAGCCGGTACTCGGAGTGGGGGGTTCGGGGATGAGTAGGGCGGCCGGTCTCGGCGGTGGCGCTGCCGTTGGCGAGGGGGGGCATCGGTGGCGCCACCGCCTATCCTCCTCCCGCCCGGGCCGCCGCCCGCC
>JAODNG010000505.1 GCA_025465385.1 Pseudonocardiales bacterium | reverse complement strand
CGTCGTCATCCACACCGCGGGTGTTGACTACCGCGAGCCACGCCGCATCGAGCACCCTCGACGAGCTCTGTCACGTGTTCGCGATCAACATCTTAGCTCCGCGGCACTGTCGTGTCCGGTGAGTGATCCGCGTGTGGGAAGGTTTTGGCGCTTCCCGGAGAGCGCTTCTTTGCAGGAGGTGCCACCGGAGCTGCCGTTCCTGCCCGGCGATCAGCTGCCGGGGGATAGCCAGAGTCGAGCCGACGCGGGGATTTGAACCCCGAACCTACCGCTTACAAGGCGGTTGCTCTGCCAGTTGAGCTACGCCGGCGGGTGCGAAGATGATGGTAGGCGCACCCGGTGTGCGACAAGGAGGTTAGCCCGTGACCGACACCACGATCACCGCGACCACCGCGGCGGACTTCGTGGTAGTGGCCAACCGGCTGCCGGTGGACCTGGAGCGGCTCCCCGACGGTACCCAGCGGTGGAAGTCCAGCCCGGGGGGGCTGGTCACCGCGCTGGACCCGCTGCTGCGCTCGCGCCGCGCCGCGTGGGTCGGCTGGCCGGGCGTACCCGACGTCGACGTGGAGCCGATCGTCGATAAGGACCTCACCTTGCATCCGGTGATGCTGTCCCAAGCGGAGGTTACCGACTACTACGAGGGCTTCTCCAACGCGACGCTGTGGCCGCTCTACCACGACGTGGTAGCTCCCCCGGTGTTCCACAGGCACTGGTGGAACACCTACCAGGAGGTCAACGAGCGATTCGCCGCGGCCACCGCCAAGATCGCGAGCGACGGAGCGACGGTATGGGTACAGGACTACCAGCTGCAGCTGGTGCCCAGGATGCTGCGGGAACTGCGACCGGACCTGCGGATCGGGTTCTTCCTGCACATTCCGTTCCCGCCGGTGGAGCTGTTCATGCAGCTGCCTTGGCGTACCGAGCTGATCCGGGGCCTGCTCGGCGCTGATCTGGTCGGATTCCAGCTACCCGGTGGCGCGCAGAACTTCCTGTTCCTGGCGCGCCGGTTAGCCGGGATGTCAGCAACCAGGAGCGCGGTGGGCATCGCCAAGCCCGGGCAGGTCGACGTCGGGGACCGGACCGTCCGGGTCGGGGCCTTCCCGATCTCCATCGACTCCACCGCGCTGGACAAGCAGGCCCGCAGCCGGCCGATCCGCCAGCGCGCTGCGGAGATCCGCAATGAGTTGGGCAACCCGGCGACCATCGTGCTCGGGGTGGACCGGTTGGACTACACCAAGGGCATCGACGTGCGACTGCGCGCGCTGGGGGAGCTGTATGCCGAAGGCCGAATCTCGGCCGACGACGTCGTCATGGTGCAGCTGGCCACCCCGTCACGCGAACGGGTGGAGCACTACCAGCGCATGCGCCAGAACATCGAACAGACCGTCAGCTGGATCAACGGCGAATTCGGCCGGATGGGTCATCCTGCGGTGCACTACCTGCACCAGGCGATCCCGCGTGACGAGCTGACCGCGATCTTCGTGGCAGCAGACGTCATGCTGGTCACCCCAGTGCGCGACGGGATGAATCTGGTGGCCAAGGAGTACGTGGCCTGCCGCCACGAGCTGACCGGAACCCTCGTGCTATCCGAGTTCGCCGGCGCGGCGGCCGAGCTGACTAGCGCGTTCCTGGTTAACCCGCATGACCTCGACGGCATCAAGAATGCCATCGAGGCGGCAATCACCGTCGAGCCCGACGAGGAACGCCGGCGGATGCGGGCGCTGCGCCGGCAGGTGATGACCCACGACGTGCAGCGCTGGGCGAAAAGTTTCCTAGCAGCCCTCGGTGGCCAGGAGGCCCCGTGAGCGTCATGACTCGTATCGCCACTCACGGTGCGGCAGGCCCACTCGTGGTGCGCACCAGCAGCTCAGTGGGGAGCATGACGATGCGACCGGTGGGCTCGGAGCGATCCAGCAGGAGCCGCCCAGCCTCCCGGCCTTTCTCCAGCACCGGCTGCGCCACCGTGGTCAACCCGGCCCGCTCCGCCTCGAGTACACCGTCGAAGCCCGTGACGGTGAGATCCTCCGGGACCCGTCGCCCCCGCCGGCGGATCTCGCGCAGCGCCCCGAGCGCGAGAATGTCGGAGGTGCACACTACCGCGGTCAACGTCGAGTCGCTGTCCAGCAGCTCGCTGGTCGCCGAGGCACCCGAGCGGATGGTGTGGTCCAACCGCTCCGCGACGGGGACGACATTCCAGTCCAGCAGCGCCGCCCCGAATGCGTCGGATAGCCCGGCCAGGCGCGCCCGCTGCACGTGAAAGCGCGCGGTCTGCTGCCGCTGAACGTCGGCGAACCCGTCATGGCGGTCGCGCCCCAGGCGCATGCAGACCACGCCGATCCGGCGGTGGCCCAGCCCGATCAGGTAAGCACCGAGGCTTCGCATCGCCGCCCGATCGTCGATCCCGACGTGATCGACACCCTCGATGTGGGGCTGGTCGCACACCACGATGGGGAGCGGCCGCTGCAGCACCGCGGCCAGGCTGGGGTCGTCATCAGGTACCGAGTACACGACGAAGCCGTCCACTGCAGCGCGATGCACGGTGGCAGCCGGCTTGCCGTCGTGAGCGTCCGGGCTTGCCGGCACCAGCAGCAAACCCCGGCCGGCATCCCCGCAGGCGATGGCCAATCCCTCAAGGAACCTGATCGCAGCGGGGTCCTGAAAAGCGTAGGACAACTCCTCGGTGAGCAGCAGGCCCACCGCCCCTGCCTGGCGGGTGCGCAGCGACCGGGCCACCGGATCCGGCCCCGGGTAGCCCAACCGCCGTGCCGCGTCCAGAACCCGTTCGCGCAGTTCGGGGGATAGCTGATCGGGCCGGTTATAGGCGTTGGACACTGTCGTGCGGGACACGCCGAGCTCCGCCGCCAGTGCAGCCATCGTCGCGGTCCGGCGACTACGCACCGATCGCGCCATGAGCCGACGGTAGCGCGCACCCGCTCACCCGGCACCCTGTCACCCCCGGCACCGTCAAAGCGCTGCCGCTGTACCCAAACAGCGCTCAACGTTCGGGGGCCCCCGCGTCGTTGGCTGGGCTACCGCGACGGTGCGGCGGTGACGTTGTGGTGCAGGCGGTCGAGGAGTTGCTCCAGGACGGCGATCTCGTCGGCGGTGACGCCGACCCGGAGCCGCTGGTCGAAGGTGATGGCGGCGGCGCGCAGGCGGTGAAACATCATTTCACCCGCCTCGGTGGGTTCCACGATGTGGATGCGCCGGTTATCCGGATGCCGACGGCGAGTGAGTAGCCCGGCCGCCTCCATGGCGTTGAGGTGGTGAGTCAGGGTCGCGCCCTGGATCCCTACCGCCTCGGCCAGTTCGCGCTGGTTGCCAAGCCGCTGGGTCTTCAGCGAGATCAGGACCAACCAGATGGGCAGCGAACCACCGGCCGCGGCCAGCGCGTCGTCGAAAGCTCCGCTGACAGTCTTCGCGGTACGGGCCAGCTTCAGGCCGATCGGCGGACGGGCGGGCGGCGGCATAGATCGACAGTAGCACAATCGATAGATACCTAATCAATTGACATCAAACAATCGATGCCTATCTTAAACCCCATGTCCAGCACCAAGGAGGCACCACCATGCAGGGGACGGCTGACGACCAGTCCGCGAGCTAGGCCACCGCTGGGTCGAGACCGAGAAGCGTGGTGACATCGCGACCCATTCGGAGGAGGCCCGGCATGGCAGTAGCTAATACACACATTCGGGGATCTGCCGCGTTAGGCAGATTGACGGGATGGCCGAGGGTGCTGTGGGTGACGGGCACCGTTCTGCTCGTCACCATGGTGGTGCACATCGCAGCTCTGGTGATTACCGGCGACCCCATGTCGGGGCCGGTCTCGCTGCGCAAACCAGCAACGTTCGCCGAGACGGGTTGGCTGACGGCGTGGTCGGTCGCCGTCATCCTGCCCACGCTTCACACCCGCGCGTGGCAGCGGCACGTCATCGGGACCACCGTGATCCTGTTCAGTGTCGGTGAGACCGCGATCATCGGGTTCCAGGCCTGGCGCGGGGTGCCCAGCCACTACAACTTCACCACTGCCCTCGACGCGGCGCTGATGCGCGGCGGCGCCGGAGGCACCGCAGGAATCTTTATCATCGGCGTCATCGTGCTGCTCGTAGCAGCCTTGCGATCCGGCGGCACCAGCCCCAGCCTCCGGCTCGGAGTCTGCGCCGGCATCATCGTCTTGCTGATGGGGTGCATCATCGGATTCGTGATGATCTCCAACAACAGCGGGGTGTACGAGGGCAGCGTCGGGGCTGGTTTCGCCCGGCAAACGGCTGCCTACCTGGGCCCGGACGCCGCGACGGTGGGCCCGCAGTACGGTCTGCTGCGACCTGCCACCCGGGGCGGGGACCTCGTTGCGCCGCACATCATCGGCATCCACGGACTGGTCTTGCTCGCTGTTCCGGCCGTGCTTCTAGCCCGCACCGCGATGAGCCCTGCCCGCCAGCTGAAGGTGATCGCGCTGGCTGTGACCAGCGTGGTAGTCGGGATGGTCCTGCTGCTGGTGCACGCGTTGCGGCAGCTGCCGCTCGACCAGCTCAACCCACTGGCGCTGACGGCCCTCGCACTCTGCGCCATTGCCTTGCTCGCCGCTTATGCGGTCGTCGGGTCGGCCGTGTTGAAGTCTGTTTCGCTATCACTGGCCGAACCGAGAAGCCGCCTCGAGTAGGCGCACGCTTCCAGCCGCCGACGCCCGCGCCCAACTGAGGAGGACTACCGGAATCGCCCAAATCCCGTGGACTGCCTGCCCAACTCCATCGTGTTGGGAATGATGGACGTGGGGTTTTGGGGCCATCCGGCCGGAGAGTCCTCCCACTCCTCCTGCCGGCCGTATGGGGTCAGGTCGAGGATGCTGGTGACAAAGGCCAGCTTGTCGATACCGCGGGAGGTGGTGGTGTACGTCCGGTAGACGTTCTCGCCATCGCGAAGGAATACGCTGAGCAAGAAGCCGTCACCGGCACCGGTGTCCCGCGAGAACGTTGTGCCATGCGACGAGACGAACGGCAACGTCCAGCCCATTTCCGCCTTGTACTTCTCGATCTGCGCGAGCGGCATGTTCGACACGTGCACATACGTGATCCCATGCTCGGCCAGTAGAGTCGGCGCGGTCGAGGGCACGTTGTTGCTGAACCAGGTGCAGCCCGGACAGTAGTGGTCCGGTCCGTTGTCCATGAACTGGTAGACGACCAGCTGCCCCCGTCCCTCGAAGAGGTCGAGCAGGGACTTCGTGCCGCCTGGCGTGTCGAACCCGTATCCGGTGTCGAACTTGACCATCGGGAGGCGGCGGCGACGCGCGGCGAGCGAGTCCAGTGCGCGGGTGGCTTCCTTCTCGGCCATGAGCAGCTTATCGCGGGCCTGTTGCCACTCCTCCACCGTAACGATCTTCGGTTTCTCCATGGTCATTCTCCTTGTCGCGACCGCTCGGCGTCGCCGTATTCGTCGTGCCAGTTCCACCACTCGTACGGCGGGGTTTGGGGGTAGCCCTCGGGCGAGTCCTCCCACTCCTCCTGACGCCCGAGCGCGGTCATGTCCAGGTAGCTCCAGGTGCTCCCCAACGCCTCGTCGCCACGGTTGTTGATGAAGTAGGTGCGGAACACTCTGTCGCCATTGCGGATGAACGCGTTCGTGCCGTGCCATTCGTCCACGCCGAAGTCGGTGTCGAACTCGTCGGTCATGGTGTACCAGGGCATCGTCCAGCCCATCCGCTCCTTCACACGCGCGATGTCCGGCTGCGGCGCGCGCGAGGCGAAGACGAGAG
>JAODNG010000501.1 GCA_025465385.1 Pseudonocardiales bacterium | reverse complement strand
GTGGCGTACGGTCTGACGTCTCGCGAGCGCGACATCTGTCGCGAGGTGATCGCCGGCCATTCAACCGCCGACATCGCCGGCCGCCTCTTCATCTCCGCCAATACGGTGCAGGACCACCTGAAGTCGGTGTTCTCCAAGGTAGGCGTCCGTAGCCGAGGCGAGCTCGTGGCTCGGCTACGACCGGACGGTCCTCGCTCGCTCGTACGGCGCTGACGTGGATGTCGCCCGGTTCTGCTGATCACCGACTCCACCCGCCGGCTCGCTAACCCATTGGCTTGAGCACACCCGCGACGACGCCATCAACACCACGCCCGCGCTAGCCGCCACTTGTCGAGGCCCCAGTACGTAGCTCGCGGCGGACTGTCCCTTGGTGCGCCATGGAGGCGGGTGCGTAAGGTGTCGGCCCGTAGCGTGGAGACCACGATCGGTAACTGGCCGCGACCGGGGCTACCTCAGGTGCCTGAGCGCGGAACACGTTCGCGAGAGGTGACGGCATGGTGCTTAGACAGCAGCAGCGGTTGTTCCAGCGCCGCGAAGCCGTCGCGTTGGCTCGGAAGTCACTCGCTCAGCGCCACAGTGATCAAGCAGAGGTGTGGCTGGACCGCACCGAGTTCCAGGAGCTGATCCGCCCCCCGCTGGACGGGGTCGTCGAGGTGTTGGGATCCGACCTCAAGACCCGATCCGATCTCAAGACCACCGTCACGCCAATCCCGACGACGGTGGAAGCGCCCGGACTCGCCGGCTCCCGCGTCCACACACCGGCCTGGACCCAGGCGCCACGGTGGCCGTCCACGGCCACCATCTCGTCGGGATCTACTGACGTTCAGGAGCGTCAACGTGCGCCGCGGCGGTTTACGCGGTTCGCGGCAGCGGGGATTCTCGCCCTCGTCGGGGGGACGGCGTCCGTGCCGCTGATAACGCCTCACAACGCCACCATGGCTACGACCACCGTCGGGCAGCCACCGCCGGTAGCCCCGGTGGCTGCCATCCCGGCACCGGACCTCGGCAGCAGTCCGCCCAGCGAGAACCTCAGCGCAGCGCCGGCCGCCGCACCGAACACACCAGCCGAGGGCCCCGCCCCGTCAGCCGCTGCTGCATTGCGCACACCTCAAACCGTTCGGAGCACCAGCCGACCCAGAACTCCGACCACCATGATGACCTCTCCTGCGCCGCGGAAGCCCGCAATCCCGGATGAGGCCTACGCGGCATGGTCGCGCATGGCTGAGCTCAGCGGGAATGATGAGGCCATGACACGCCTTCGACGAGACGGGGCACCGCGCCGGTAACGTCACGAACGGCGGCTTGCTGCGAGGCGGCAGAGCCGACCAGCCGCGCCTGATCGCTTATCAGTCGGCCCGCAAGTCAGGTCCCGCGTCGGGGACGAAAGGTGATAACGATCGGCACAGACGGGTGATCGTTGCTGCGGCTTGCGGCCACGTCGTGTGCGTAGGGTAGGTGGTGAAGACCACGACGATGCTGCGCTCGCCCGGACCGATTGTCCCGGTGGTGTGCAGCAGTGGGCTGACGAGATCTGGCGGCAGGTTCGGTTCTTCCTTCATAGCGTGGACCGGTCCGGCGAACTCGCCCATACCGGCACGGTCTTCGAAGCAGCGCTGCTCGTCCGGGACGGTCGCACCCCAACCGGACCAGCCCTGTTTGACACCCCATGGCCGGGCGAATACTCGCGGAATGCCGAAAGACTGGTCGCGACCGTCCTCGGCACACCGGGTCGATGCGTGCAGGTTACCGATGATGAAGTCCCGATACCTGGTAGGCGCCACGTCCAAAATGTAGTGGTAAATCTTCGCGGCGTCCGCGGCCGAAGTCACCGTGTAACCCCAGAATCCGCGCTGTTCGGGGACCGGGGGCGACGTGTCCGGCAGGCCAATGAGCGTGGTCATCCGATTGACAATGTCGGTGAACCCGCCCCGCACCCAGAAGACACTAGCCGCGTAGTCCCAACTACCACGCAGCATTGTGCGCAGCGCGAGGATGTCCATGCGCTGCTCGTCGGTGGTGGCTTGCTCCAGGTCCAGTACCGGATCGTGCTGGAGGAGGTAATCCAACGCGATAAGCAGTTTGACCACCGAGGCTGTGCGAAACCGGACGTGCGAGTCTCGCACAACGGTGAAGTCCTCTTGCTGCCGGTCATAAACCGCGAAGCTAGTTGTGACGCCCGGCGGCACTGGCACCAAGGATCCGAGATCCTCGGCACTCACCGGACTCGCCGCGGCCGGAGAAGACCCAATGCCGACGGTGGCGACGCAGACGAACACGCTGGTTAGCCAGGCGCTCAGGAGTCTCACGGTGCGGCATGCTAAACCATTGGATCCGCCTTCAGTCCCCAGGTTGGACGACCTTCAGCTCAACAGCCGGTGACAGTGATGGTGTAGGTCCCTGGTGTTCGTGCTCCACGATTCGATTCCATCTACTGCCACCCGAGCCGGTGGGGAAGACACCCCTCACACCATTGGGCCGCCTTGATGGAAAACTTCAGCTTTTCCTCTGGTGAGAACTCCCATGCGTGGCGAAGTAGGTATCACCAATCTTTACCTCGGACGTTGACAGCACCAACCGCCCCGGTGCCGGTAACGACCTGGAGTCCTCATCGTGAGGGCCGGACGATACCGACCCTGCGTGAACGGCCCAACCGGCGACTGACCGCGTCCGCGGGCGGCATTGACCGCCGACTCATCCGGGATGCAACGTGGGATCAAAGCCAGCCGATACGGGCGCTCGCCGACTCCTCATCGCTCGACACACTCGCCAACTGTCCCGCCTTCACCCGGTCAAGCAGCCTCCCCAACGCGTCAAGAATCTCGGGAACGGCCTGCCGGAGCGCCTCGGTGTCGCCGGTGCCGACATCGACCGCTGCCATCCCAGCCTGTTCAAGGAGGGCGTCGAGATCCGACAGACGGGCACCCACCCAGTCAAGCGGTCGAGTTGCCAGCCCTTCGACGAAGCAGCGCGGCCCCGGTTCCCAGCCCTGGAAGGCCGGGTGATGGTGAGCACGGTCCAAGCTGCCCGGGGGACCCGCCACCGCCTCCAAGAGGTCAGCCCTCCATACGGGCCGGTCGACCACGATCGGCCGAGCCGAATAGATCGAACCCTTCAGATCCCCCCGTTCGACCAGCCGTACCTCAAGGCGGACACCACGCTCGGCGCCCCCCTGGCCCGGCAAGGGATCCGGATCGATGAAGTACAAGTCACCCATCACCACACCGACTCGCTCGAATCCAAAGACGTAGAACATGACACCCTCCTTGCAACACGTACCAACAGCTTCCCCGCAGCGCGACCGGCCGGCTACGACCCTGGTCGGCCGGGTGGCCAGGCTCGGGGCATCGATGAGTTGGGCCATGCGGTGCATTCACCTTCGAGGAGCTGCGTGCGGTCGTTGACCAAGCACACGCTGCTGGGCTGCTCGTCACCGCCCATGCGCATCCTCTGACGGCGATCCGAAATGCGGTCGCCGCCGGTATCGACGCCATCGAGCACGGCACGTTCGTCACCGAAACCGGGATCGAGGTGCCCGACGCCGTCGTCGCGTCCTTGGTCGGGTCCGCGATCGCGCTCTGTGATGCGGGTGCACACCGTTGGTCAGTTGCATCGGGCCCGGGTGTACATCGTGTCGGGCTCGGACGGTGGTATCAACCCGAGTAGGCGACAGCGACACGGCGCACTGCCCGAGGCAGTAATCGATCTCGTTCATGGTGGCGTGTGCACCGCCGATGCCCTTGCGTCGGCTACCGCCCTCGCGGCCACCGCGTGCGGCGTCGGTGATCGTAAAGGTCGTCTAGCGGCGGACTTCGCTGCCGACTTGCTCCTTGTTGATGGCGACCCGTTGGCGATATCACTGCCCTCCGAAACCCGGCAGCCGTCTACTTGCGCGGCCGCCGCGCTACGTGTCCCTGCGGGGTCGCAGCGCAGGACGACGCGCGAGGCACCGTTAACCCCGACACGGATTCAGGTCAGTGGCGGTAACGTTTGACTGGACGCATTTTTCGCGCGCTCGGACAGGAATTGCACCGTCGTGACCAATGCAGGTCCACCGCCAGCCGCTGGGATGTAAGGAGGGCGACGTGCGGCTCAGGATTGCTGCCGCGAGCCTGATGGGTTCGCTGGCGGTGCTCACCGCAGGGGGGGTCGGCGTCGCCGCCGAACAGTCCACTGGGCTGAGCCATAGTGGAAGTCAGGGGTCGGTCGGT
>JAODNG010000479.1 GCA_025465385.1 Pseudonocardiales bacterium | reverse complement strand
CCATGCTGGTTAGAGGCCAAGCCTTGGGATCTTGGGGGCACCGTGGACGAGCATGCCGATAACCCTGCCATTAACCTTTCTTCGGGTAAGGTCTCGCTGGGTCTTGAGGCTCCAGCTGGCTTCTCGGGTGCTGATCTGGTCAGTCCGGCGCAAGCTGTGGCAGCTGGGGCGTTGGCGGATCGACGATTCAGGGACGGTGAGCCCGCGGAGTTCCGTATTCATGGAGTGTCCGGCTCCGACGGTCCCACGATGCTGCAGCACCCCCACGTAGTCCAGGTAGCTGGTAAGTCACCGACGGCGATCTACCGTCGGTGGGACCCGGGCGGCCGCGGTGGGCTGTCTGTGCCGTGGCCGTTGGAGGCTTATTCGTGGGGCGGGCTGACGGAGAGGCCGTTGGCAGCAGCATCTTGGATCGTGTTGACACCGTTCATGCTGTACAACGTCGCCTTCTTCATGCTGCCAACTGGCGGGGCCAAGTCGGGTCACCATCGGTGGGCTCGGAGAATAATGCGGCTGCTTGCGCTCGCCGCGACCGTCCAGTTGGTCAACGGAGCGGTCATCGTGCTGGTGAGCACGATCGGGTGGCAGAACGCCGCGATGCGAAGCGGCAGCCCGAGTTGGTGGATTGGGTGGTACACCCGGTTGGGTGCAGGGTCGCGCGTCGGCCTGGCGTTGGCCATGGTCGGGGCGATCGTCGGCGGTTTGTGGCTGGCTAGCGTTCGAACAGCGCATCGGTATGAGAAACGCGAAACGAGCGTTAACGCCGTAGGTGATCATGATTGGAAGCTGAGGAAGCCGGGTTTCTGGCATGGCGCCATCGTCGTGACCAGACAGCGGAACCTACACGTTGGTGCGGCGCTCGCTTTTGCGGCGTTGAGCGTGGCGCTGCTGCCAACCCAGCATGCGGTGTGGCGAGTCGTCGAGGTTTCGGCCGCGACGATCGTGCTTGTCGTAGCTGTCGCAGCGACAGCCGCCAGCGCGGTCGATCGAGAGCAGCAGCTTGATCACCGCGGTAGCGCCTCCCGGTATCGTTTCCGCGCGGTGGCGGGTGCGGGTGCGCTGGTGCTGCTTGCAACCGTCCTCGGCTGTTTGTGGATGACCGACCGGAATGGCCAGTCATCGGTCGCGCCCGGCCTGGTGAATGGCACCAGAGCTGTCCTGATCATTCAGAGCATTCTGTTGATCGGTCTTGTGATCGTGGTTTGGGTACTACGCAGGTCCGATGAGTCTCAACGCACGAGCGACTGGCAGCCGTTCCTCGGCGGGTGGTTAACCCCGCTGGTCTCCCTGATCGCGGTGCTGCTCGGCGGGCTGCTCTCGGCGTCAACCAACCTCGCTGTCGCACGACTGTTCGGTCAGCCCAGCGGTGTGCACCTCCCGGCCGAGAGGCCAACGCCCTCAACGTTGTTCGTGCCGGACGAGGCGTTCGCGTTCGCAATCGGCACGGTCGCTACCCTGCCTGCCTTGCTGATTGCGGGGTTGGTGCTGTGGCGCACCTATGGACGCAAAGTCCACCAGTTCGCCGAAGGCGATGATCAGGTTCGTGCCTGGTACCCCGAGTCAGAGCAAGCGCCCGGCGATGCCGTGGGCCAGGTCGCCAGGGCGTGGGCGATCGCCTCGCTGACCGATAGCGTGGACGTGCTCGTCGCGATGGTGGGGCTTGCCTGGGCCGTCGGTGTCACTGCGGTGGAGGTGGCGGCGCTCCTGGCCCTTCCTCAAGCGGCCGCCTTGGCTGGCGTGGTCGACGTTCTGGTGACCTTCGGCGTTGGCGTGAGCGCCGTGACCGCAATTGTTCTGGTGGGCATGCTCCGCTCGACCTACGCCAACTCCGGCCGGAGGCGCGCGGTCGGCGCCCTGTGGGACGTGGCCACCTTCTGGCCACGAGCCACCCATCCACTGGCACCACCCTGCTACGCCGAACAGGCCGTCCCCGAGATCGTCGATCGAGTCGTGCTGCTGACAGGCGAGCGATCGGACCTCCTCTCGCAGCCAGCTACCGAGCTGCAGCCTCCACCCGCCGTGTACCCCAGCCCGGTGCTGATCACCGGCTACAGTCAGGGATCGCTGATCGCGCCGGCCGTCGTCGCGCAGCTGCCGCCCCGAACGATTGGCAAGGTCGCGCTGCTGACCCTGGCCTGCCCCTTCCGTCGACTGTACGGGCGGGCATTCCCAGCCTACTTCAGTTACGAATATGCAGTCGAACTTAATGAACTGCTGATGGATAACAGCGCTCCTGAATTCGATGGCATGCAAGCCACGCGCACAGGAAAGTGGCTGAATATCGTTCGACACACCGATTATATCGGATCCTGGATTTTTTCCAAACCCAATTCGCCTGGCCAACAGCTGCATCAGGATGCTATAGACGTGGCGTGCTTGGATCCACCATCACTTTGTCCCGGACCTGGCGGTGGCCTAGCCCCTATCCACTACCACTCGGACTGGTGGCAAGATCCACTCACCCACATCTATGCTGACCGACTCATAGGGCAACTCAAAAATAGCTACGACAAGTGATGCGAGGCTTCGGCCGCGTCCCGCACTGTCAACGACCAGTCTTCGGTAGCGGCAGGCCTTCTGGTTGCGGATGAGCAACAAGGTGTGCAAGTCGCGTTTCTGCACCCGGCCGGCACCACACAGCACGAGGTACAGGTGCCAGAGTCAAGCACCCAGTTTCACCCATGACGCCTTTCCGCGGCCGGTCGCTCCCCTCGCACGCGGCGACGAGACCGCACTGGGCCCTGCGCTCCCCGACGAGGCGGTCCCACCGCCACCGAGGGCGTCGTGGCGCACATCGACGGATACGGCAACCTGCCAACCTTGCTCCCGCCAACGAGCAATGCCGCGCTCAGGCTCGGGGTGCTACCTGGAAGACCGGGACGCAGCTTCCACCGGCGCTGACGTTGAGCAGAGCGGTCGGGGACAGTCGACAGATGCAGCCGTGGGTCGTGGAAGCGAACAGGTACGGGTCAGTGCTTTCGTAGTAGGCCTCGATGCGCAGGCCGCCGTCTGCCCAGGTGGGGTAGCGGGCCTTGGGGATCGGGATGCGTTCTTGGATGACGTGCGGATCGTTCATTGCATGAGACAGTGCCTTTTGCCAGTCCTCGTCGCTGGTCTGCCAGCCGCACACGATGCCCTGGCCGCCATAGTCGTCATTGGGCTTGAGGACGAGGCCTTCGCGGTGCGTGCGGGCGAAGGCCGACAGGTCAATCTCTTCCCCACGGTAAGTGGTGGATCCGGGACGCACCAGCCGCGTCCACGGTAGATATCGCTGGGCGGCGGCCGCCTCCTGCGGCGAGAGCAGGACGCTGGTGCGGGGATCGGCGAACAAGGTCAAGGCGGATTTCTTGGTGGACAGCTGGCTGGTGAAGGAATTCACCATGATGCAGGCGCCGGCGGACCAGGCCCGAGGCAGAGGGTGGTCGATGAAGTCGGGGCCGTAGCGGGATAACAGATCATTGAGCAAAGCGCGCCGGTGAACGACGGTAATCGGCTGCCGATGACCATCGGCATCGTGGCTACACAGGCGGCGATGCGTGGAGTCGTAGCGCAGGTCGTCAACGGAGCAGATCACCGCTGGCACCCTTTGGCGGTGCAACTCGGCGTGCAGCATGGTGAACTCCCAACTGAACTTCGACTCCCCGCACTCCACGATGGCGACCCGGGGTCCGTCCCCGGGCATGCCACCAGTGGTCCACGCGCGAGTGAGGTTCTCGACGATCTGCTGGCGGGCCGAGGTGGCCTGCACCCGGTAGTCGCCGGTGAATGCCTGCATTGCCGGGGTGGCCGCAAAGATCTCAGCGAGCGCTTCCTGAGTGAGTGCGCCCGCTGGGGAATCGGGATTGAACTCCACGAAGACCAGCCGGTCGGTGGTGACAAAGCCATCAAATCTGGAGTGTGGGCTGTCCCCATCCGTCGGCGGGGACATCGCGACCAGGGCCGTTTCCACCGGCGTCAAGGCCAAAACCTCGCGCACATGATCGCCGACTTCGCCGTCGTCCAACGCATACCCGACCAGCCGCTGAAGCGCTCCAGCCAACAGCGAACCGGCCGAGCACACCCGCGCGTGGTCTCCACCACTGATCAGCCGCGGACGCAGCACCTGAGTCAGAGGCCGTCCATGCATCTGCAGACCGACGGCACACTGCTCACGCATAAGCAGCCGCCGGGTGGTCTCTGCGATGTCCTGCTTCCCCAGGATCTGATGAAACCGGTCAATCGCCGCCTGTGTGGTATCCGGCTCTGCACTACCCGCCATAACCTGGTCACCATCGACCTGGTCACCGTTGTAGGAAGGGATCATTACTTCTCCCATGCTCAGTAGTCGAAGTGGAGGTTCAGAAGCATCCAAAGCACTGGAGTCACGAGCACGTGCTGGTCGATGAGCTGTGCCGACATGTCGAGCGTTATGCGGGACCGGGCGCCGAGGGTCTGGTGTTCCGGGGCGAAAAGGGCGCCATCCTGCGCCGAGGGAACTTCGGCCGGAGCACCAAGTGGCAAGTGGTCGTGGCAGCGGCGGGGTTGCCCGCCGGATTTCACTTCCACGATCTCCGGCACACCGGTAACCAGCTTGCGGCCAACTCCGGCGCGACAACCCGTGAACTGATGCACCGGATGGGGCACGGGTCGATGCGTGCGGCGCTGATCTACCAGCACGCCACGACCGACCGGGACCGGAGCATCGCGGATGCGCTCGGCGAGCTGGTCGACCTTGGCCGGACGGACGACAGCGCGGTCGAGAGCAAGGAAGAGGAGGACGGCGACGACGGCGCGGCTGGGGCCTTGGTGCCGGTGGCGTAATAGCACGCTAATCACTCGAACGCCGACGCGGCTCTTCCACGATCGGGAGGAGCCGCGAAAGGCTGCGGAGCGGGCGAGTCGGGCTGTGTTGCGTCGACTGTCACCCGACGTTCGACGATCCGGAAGTGAATCTTGCCAATTGTTCTTCGCGTAGTGGCATGTTTGTGGTGATTTTCTCTCGGCGCGTGTTCTCCCTGCCGGGGCCGAAGGGGGGCCCTGGCCCTACTAGGCGACGACTTGGTGGTCTGGGAGTCTGTCAAATGTTCAGCTATGGATGGCCGTCTCCGGTCACTAAGGATGATTTCGTGGTACTGCTAGCGATCTGTTTGAGTACGTGAGCTAGCTGACGCACGAAGGGGCTCACGAAGGGCTCTGCAAGCCGGACCGTTTGGGCGACGGCAAGTCCGGCGAGAACGTCGATGAGGTAATGCTCGCCGAGATAGACAACGGCGAAACTGGCGAGCACCACGTACGACCAGCCCAACACACCGTATGCGACGTCTATTTCTGATAGTGCCATGGCGGTGATTGCTGCCGCGGCGATGTGGTCCGAGGGCATGGAGCCCGAGGGGTTGCCTGGGGAGTTATCAGTCTCGCGCCGCGGTTGGTTGCGCAGATCGCGGATCACATGCCGTAGCACTCGCTGGACTTCACCGTTCATTTCACCGCTTGACTCTGAGGCCAACCACGGCGGGGCAGTGGGGATCAACCAGTAGAAGGGCGTGGTGAGGTGGTAGGTGGCGGCGAGTCGCCCGGCTGCCCGGGGAATGAACTGCGGATGGCGGAGCAGGATCCAGCCCAGGATCAGGTGCGGGACCAACCAGGAGGCATAGATTCCCGCGACTGCTCTGTCGAGCGGGGTCACCGTCGTGGGATCACGCAAGGCGCGCTGTAGGCGCACGGTGGGCGGTACGCCGCCGCCGAGCAGGCTGTCGATCCGGATCGGATAGCGGACATGAACCGGCCGTTGCGTCTTTTTCCGGGCTTCGTAGGGTAATTCCCAGGTCACCTTGAATGCCCACATGTAGGCTGTCCCAACGGCAATGTAGCGCCATTTGCTCAACGGCGTTATTGCCGCCACCGCCAGCGGGAGGAGCGATATGGCTGGAAGCGTTACCACAGCCGGCACGCCGAGCCGTTTGCGCAAGCTGACCAAAGCGACAGCCGCTGGCACGAAGGCAGCAAACCCGCACCGCACCGTGAGCCAATCATTGGTACTGCGGCGAAGACGCAAGAGCCCGCGTTGCATACCGGCTGCCAAGCTTACCGAGCGGGGGTAGGGCTCCGGTCCTTTTTGTCGGTACTCCGCCGATCGCCTGCGCGCATGATATCTCGCCATGGATGCATACTGCCCGCGTCGATGACTGGGCGCGACACGTGGCCTTGGCTTCTCGCTCACGGCTTCGTCATGGTGATGGAGCGGCGCATACCCGGCTGAGCATGGGTCAGCCGGGTCTCGGGCTACCTTGCTGCCGCAGAATCCGCAAACGATCCTGAACCCCCTAACCGAGGGGCGAAAGCGGGTATCCCGTCACGTCGGCGAGCTTGTCGCGGAGCGGCGGGCCAGGGGCAGGCGTCCAGGTGGAGCACCGCATGCGATGACTGACCTGGACGTCGTTGTCCGGCACGTACTCCCCTCTTCGTACTACCCAAGGAGGCCGGTGAGCGACGGGTAGCCATAGGTGACCAGCTCGTCGCCCTCCCACTTGGCGCCCAGCTCCTCGGCCCACTCCGACATCGCTGAGACCGAGCGGCGCCTCGTCGGACCAGTCCTGTCGGCGGGGCCACGGTATCGCGCTGTTGACTGGGACCGGTCTTAATGGCACGCGAGTTGTTGAACTTGGTCCCTGGTGGGGCGGAAGCGGGTATCCCATGTGGCGTCGGCGAGCGCGCTCGGCGCAGACCAGCGGCAAGGTAAGCGATCGATGAGTCGTCTTTGACCCGGTGGCGCCGCGTTGTGGCGTGTCCTGGCCTACCTAGGTTAATTGGTCTGGTTGGGTGTGTTGTCCGGTCCTGCCGGGTACTTCGGGACACGATCGGTCGATGCTGGCGTAGAGGGCGGTGGACGTGGTGGGACAGCGCACACCCGAGCGTGATGTAGTGGCTTCACCTGCTGCGGGTGGGCCGGAGGGTCCTACTGAGCTGTCCAAGCGTTCGTGGTGGGCGGTGCTCAAGCGCACGGTGAGGGAGTTCGGGAAGGATAATCTCAGCGATTGGGCTGCAGCGCTGACCTACTACAGTGTTCTTTCGATCTTTCCCGCAGTGATCGTGCTTACGGCGGTATTGGGTTTGTTGGGTCCCTCGGCGACCCAGACGCTGATCGATAACATCAACACGATG
>JAODNG010000466.1 GCA_025465385.1 Pseudonocardiales bacterium | reverse complement strand
TCGGTTCAGCCCCAAGGGCCGCCACACATTGTTGAGCCTGGCGCTTCGGTCACGTTCGCGGTCCGGCAGATCGGACAGCTTGGCCACGGGTTCCTTGCGGAGAGCCAGGACGGCAAACGTGTGCGGCTCGTCAGCGGAGTATTCGGCTTCGGCCAGCCGTGGCTCATACTCCGGCGGTATCCGGGTCTCCCCGCTGACCATCGTGCTGATCACGAGCGTTTCCGGGTCGATTGCTGCCCAACAGGTCAGGTCGGCGCTGACCTCGTCGCCGATCACCCGGATCGCCGCGGCGTGCAACTCGCTGACGCTGAGTCCCGCGGCGGCCAGCGCCGCTATGTCTCGGCGGGCGCGGTGAGCCCGTTCCTCCCACACCCTCGAAGTATGTCGCCGTTAACGTCCGGCGGGCATCCCAGAATTCTGGGATCGACTCGAGTAAGCAGGCCGCCTTAGCGTCGTCGGCATGGCGCACCTAGTTCAGCACACCGCCGCCGGCGAAGGCCCCGAGTTCACCGCCCCTGGGCCAGGGTCGTCGATCACCATCCCGCCAGAAGCCCTGCATACCTTCACGGTGCCCAGCCCGACGACGACGTTTCTGGTGGTGAGCCAGACCGGCGCCACGGGGAGATTCCACGCCGACTTCGACGCTACGGTGCCGCACGGTCGTCCGATCGAGGAGGCTGCGCAGGAGATCCAGCAGATACTGGGTCGCCACGACGTGACCGTGGCTGGCATGCAGGCTGCCCGATGACTTCGGTCGTGTGGATATTCGCGCTCCTGGGGGCGGTGCTGCACGTCGTCGTCTTCGTCTGGGAAGCCGTGCTGTTCCAGCGTCCCGGCGTGCATCAAGGTATTTTCTTCGTGCGCACCGCCGACGTCCCGGCCGTCCGGCTCTGGGCATTCGGTGTTGGCTTCTACAACCTGTTCCTCGCCTCCGGCGTCGTCGCCGGCGTGATCGCCTGGGGTGTTGGCGACGTGGCGGTCGGCCGGGCGCTGGTTATCTACACATGCCTGTTCATGTTCCTGTCTGGCCTCGTGCTCCTCGTCGCCGACCGGTTGGAGTTGGGTCGTGCGCGGGGCAAGGGGCTCGGAGGAGCGCTGGCCCAGAGCGTGCCACCGCTCGTCGCGCTCATCGCGGTGGTGCTGTGAACGGCTCTTCTGAGGTGTGCCGGTAGGTGACGCTGATTCGCGGGCCGCCGCGGGTGGTCTTGGGCACGGTGTGCTCCCAGTCGTGCTGGCAGCGACCGCCCATCACGAGCAGATCGCCCCCTTCCACGGTGAACCACTGTCCGGTCCCGCCACCGCGCGGTCGCAGCCCGAAGCGCCTGGGGGTGCCGAGCGACACGATGGCCACCTGCGGCCGTTGTAGGACGAAGCGCACCCGATCGCCGTGCCAGGCGACCGAGTCTCTGCCGTGCCGGTAGTAGTTGAGTCCGATCGAGTCGAAGTGAACCTGATAGCGCTCGGACAGCAGATCAGCCAGATCGTCTAGCGGCGGTGGTGCGTCACTCACGGCCCAACCGCAGGTCAGTCGGGGCTCGGCGACTCGTTGGTCGTACATCGTGCGCTCCCGCTGCTGCCACGGTGCCGATTCGGCGAGCTGGGTGAACAGGGTGTCCGGACCGCTCAACCAGTCGGGTGCGAGATCGACCCACGATTCGGTGTCTAGCCAGAAACGCCGCAGCGTACTGAACGACGGGTCACCCAGCGGATCACCGGAGCCGAACAGTGAGGGCTGGAACGGGAGGCTCACCGTGCTCATTCAACGCCTCTGCGCGCTACTGTCACCGGATACACGACGGCGGCGAGGAGGACGACGTGTCAGGTGTGCGGCCCGAGGATCTGGCGGAGAGTGACCTTCTTCGCGAGTTGCAACATCTCCACGAGACCCGGCACGGCACGTTCCTGCACGGATCGATCGATGCGCTGGGGGAGCACACCAGCCGCACCACCGAACTCGAGAACGAGTACCTTCGCCGCCATCCCGAGCGTGACGTGGACCCGGCGCGTACCCGCGCCGGCGCCCGCGGAGAGGACCCGGCTTCCTGATCACGGTCCGACGCGAGTGTCCGACGAGCCACACACCACCGATCTGAGCCCGGGAAGCGACGCATGAAGCGATTTCTGGCGCTGACCACCCTGCTCGTGTTGTCAGCGACGGGGTGTACGGCCTCCCAAGAGAAGTCATCAACTGCAACACGTTCGCGTGAGCCGTTCACCTCGCGAGTCCTGACCACCGGTTTGGCGGACCCGTGGGAAATCACCTGGGGTCCCGATGGCTTCCTTTGGGTCACCGAGAAGACGGGCAAGAGAGTGACCCGGGTGAACCCGTCGGATGGCTCGAAGAGCACCGTGGTCACCATCGCTGATGTGTACTCCACCGAGAGTCAGGACGGCCTGCTCGGCATGGCATTCCGGCCTGATTTCCTAAAAGGCAGCAATGACGTCTACCTTGCGTACACTTACGACGCTGATCCGGGCCCAGCAGTCGACCGCCGAACCAAGATAGTCCGCTACACCTACGATCCCGCAGCGCACACCTTGAGCCGGCCGGTCGACCTGATCACGGGTCTGTCGGCGAGCACGGACCACAACTCAGGCCGCCTGCTGGTCGGCCCCGATCAAAAGCTTTACTATTCGATCGGGGACCAGGGGAATAACCAGTTCCAACGCTTCTGTAACCCTACCCGAGCGCAGGATCTGCCCACCGCAGAGGACATCGGTAACCGGAACTGGGCAACCTACGTCGGAAAAATCCTCCGGTTGAACCTCGACGGCAGCATTCCGGCCGATAATCCGGTGATCAAGGGCGTGCGCAGTCATATCTACTCGTATGGCCACCGGAACCCGCAAGGTCTGGTCTTCGGACCAGGTGGCCGGCTGTTCTCGGCGGAACATGGTCCCAAGGCCGACGATGAAATCAACCTGATCCAGGCTGGCAAAAACTACGGCTGGCCATATGTGTCCGGTTTCAAGGACGACGAATCCTACGTGTACGGGAACTGGTCCGCGTCTACCACGCCGCCGTGCGCCAGCCTGCACTACGACAATTTCTCGATCCCGCCGTCTGTCCCTCAGCAGCGGGAGACCGCCTGGAGCGACCCCGACTATGTGGAACCCCTGAAGACGCTCTACACGGTCCCCAACGGATACAATTTCCATGATCCGGCGTGCGGTGACCAGTCATACATCTGCTGGCCATCGATCGCGCCGTCCAGTATGGATTATCTGCCTGCTGATCAAGGCGCATTCGACGGTTGGCGCAATTCCCTGTTGGTCACGAGCCTGAAGAACGGTGCGCTCTACTGCTTGCGACTCACCCAGGACGGCGGCTCCATCCAGGGCGATATCACTCAGTTTTTCAAAACCACGAACCGCTACCGGGATCTCGCGCTGAGCCCAGACCACCGAACCGTCTATATCTCCACGGACAGCAGCGGGCTGTCGGGACCCAAGTTCGGACCCCCCACTGAAAAGCTCGACAATCCTGGAGCGATCCTGGCGTTCACCTACGTCGGCACCCGGTAGCGCGTTCGTTCCGTACCGAGTCATCCGCGCGCGATGTAAAGGTCCCTGAGCAGCCCGGTCTCCAGCTCCATCTCCTCGATGCGCGCCTTGACCACGTCACCGATGCTGACCAAACCGACCAGCTCGCCACCGTCTACCACCGGCAGATGGCGGTAACGAGAAGCCGTCATCTGTTGCATCAGTCGCGTGATGCTGTCCTCCGGGGAGCACACCGGAACATTGCGCGACATCACGTTGGTGACCTGCATGGTCAGCAGCTTGGCGCCGTATTTACCAAGACCACGGATGATGTCGCGCTCAGTCAGCGTTCCCACCAGCGGCCGCTGCTCGTGCTCGTCGCAGATGACCAGCGCACCGATCTGAGGAGGACCGTTCAGCCGACCCACCGCCTCGGCGATGCTCGCGTCAACCTCGATGATCTCTACCGACCGGCCCTTGGACTTAAGGATTTCCTCGACCTTCATCAGTGCCCTCCCGACGACGCAGGTGCTCACATCGTCCCGCGTGGTGGGTGCGGCCACCAGAGCGATTACCAAGCATCACTGTGACGCCGACCTCAGTCGGTCCTTCACCGCGAGCTGAAGCACGAGGCCGGAAGGGGTTAGCTCACACCGTGCCGGCCTCCGGGGCGGCGTCGGGCTTCGCGGCAAGATTGTCCTCGGCGTGCCGGACCCGCGCCTGCAGTGACCGGTACTCCGAGTGAGCCGTCAACCTTGTCTTCACCTTGAGATCGAACACATCTGGGGTTCGCCATGGTGAGACCCACTTGCGGTCTACTTCGACGGCGGCCTCTTGCTTGATCACAGCCATCCGCTCGCGCATTTGTGCCAGCTCCTGCGCCGCATCCCCGCCACCTTGGACCTCCGCACCATCCTGGTTCACGTTACGGCCCGCCTCCCACCATCGAGCTAAGCGAGCTCGTCGCGTGCGCCGCTGTCGGCAACTTCATCCTAGCCGCAACGCCGACGCGTTTGCGCTGGTAGCCGGCGGAGGGCAGATGCAGATGCGCGTCTGCGAACCCATCAAGCTGCGTCATCGCCGCCGCGTGGACCTAGATCTGCTTCGGCGAGCGGCGGATGGACTGCGCAGCGAACTGTCAGTGACTCCCAGGAAACTCCCAGCTACCACGTACAACGATATTTGTATCCGGACGTCCCTTCTGAGGTCCTTTAAGCACTCGACCGAGGAGGGTTCACCATGCATCTAGGCCGGACAGCACTTCGAGGCGGCGCTCTTGCGCTCTGTACCGCTGGGGCTCTGGCTCTCGGAGTGGCCTCGGCATCGGCCAGCACGCTGACCCCAGCGCCGCAGGCGGCTGCAGTCAGCTCCAGCCAGGTCTACCTCGCGGACTGGGACTACTGCGATGACTGGAACCACCGCGGCGACGGGCCCTGTCGTGGGGACCGGTGGTCTTGGGATGGCCGCAACTGGAACCACGACCGTTGGGATGGCCGCAACTGGGACCGTCGGGGGGACTTCTGGTCCTCGTACTGCGATGACTGGAACCACCGTGGCGATGCGCATTGTCGTGGCGACCGCTGGAATTGGGATGGCCACCGTTGGAACCACGACCGTTGGGATGGCCGGCAGTGGAGCCGCCGGTGAGCATCTTCGCCACGAGCGGAGGATGATCCGTCGCTTGAGGGCCTGGCCCGC
>JAODNG010000419.1 GCA_025465385.1 Pseudonocardiales bacterium | reverse complement strand
GAGCTTCTCGCCGCTATGCCACGGGCAGCTCTCAACGAGCAAACGACCGAGGGCATCATCACCCAAGAGGCAGGAAAACCTCTTGTACTAGTTGGACCCTCCGGGGAGTCGACCGAGGGCGGGTTCGCCGAGCAGTCGCTATTGCCCGAGCCGTCGCCGATCAGTCACCGTCTGAAGCAGCGTTTCCCTCACTGGGTAGGCGAACTAGCAGTCGACACCTCGACGCTGCCGCTGGCCGCGGCCGAGCCCTCCAGCGAGGTCGGGGAGGAGACAGTGTCGGCTGACCGGCAGCACATCCCCGCGGCGCTCGCGGCTCTCACTGACCCAGACTTCGATACAGGCTGGCGCGCCTGGCAACGGGTTGACGCCACGGTCGGCACGAACGATTACCTGGTCAGCGAACTGGCGCAACGAGCGCCTGCCGAGCACCAGGAGGCGCAACGGCTCTTGATGGCCGCCCAGGCGGAGCTCACAATGGGCGCTCCGGACCAGGCCCTGGCCACGCTCGAGCAGGTGCTGCCTCAGCCCGACGATCGACTCGGTCGCGCTCGCGCGCTCCAGCTGCGCGGAGCCATCCGGTTTGCTCAGGCCCAATTCGCGGACGCGCCGTCTGTCCTGCTGTGTGCCGCTAGCGAGATGCACCTGGTGGACCTGCCGCTAGAACGCGAGGTCCTCCTCGAGGCGCTGCGCGCCGGGCTGGTCGCGGGTCGTTTTGCCACCGGCAACGGCGCGCAGGAGATTGCCCTCGCTGCGCGCTCCACAACCATGATCGTGCGGTCCCCGACGACCGTCACCGATCTCCTCCTCGACGGCTTCGCAACCCGACTGACCAAAAACTACACGGCAGCCGTGCCCCTCTTGCGGGCTGCGGTAACACGGCTGCGTGTGGAGGACTTATCGGGCGATCACACCCGATGGTGGATGGCCCTGGGCTGCGTCGCCGCCCGGGAGTTACTCGATGACCAAGCGCAAGACGCGTTGGCCAGGCGCTGGATGCAGGCCGACCGGAAGCAGGGTGCGCTCGGCACCCTTCCAGTGGCGCTGGGCTTCGTGGCCGGAGCGGACCTTTTAGCCGGCCGGTTCGCCGCCGCCGAGGCGCACCTGCTGGAAGCACGCGAGATCGCGGTGGCAAAAGGCCTGCCGGGTCCCGGCGGGGAGGCCGGACTCGGCAGCCTGCTCGTGCTGGCCTGGCGCGGCCGGGAGACTGCAGCCCGCGCGGCCATCGCTGAGTGCACCCGCCAATGCAACCAGCGCGGATTGGGCATGGGGATCACAGTCGCCCAATGCGCACTGGCGGTCCTCGAACTGGCACTCGGACGATACGAGGCCGCGCTAGCCTGCGCGCGAAACGTCTACCGGGATGATCCTCCCGACATGGGCACCCAGGTGCTACCCGACCTCGTCGAGGCGGCTGCCCGAACCCGTGATCGTCCGACCGCCGACGCCGCGCTCAATCGGCTCGCCGAACGCGCGCACACGGCTGGCACGCACCTAGCGCTCGGGCTACTCGCCCGCTCCCGGGCGCTGCTCGCCGATGACGAGGCAGAAAAACTCTACCGGGAGGCCATCGAGCACCTTCAGCGATCGCTCGCCGCTGGCCATCTCGCTCGAGCCCACCTGCTTTACGGCGAGTGGCTGCGCCGACAGCGGCGCCGCCGCGACGCACGCACCCAACTGCGCACCGCCCATGAAATGTTCGAGTCGATGGGCGCGGAGAGCTTCACGCAGCGAGCCCAGATCGAACTACGCGCCACCGGCGAACGAGTTCACCAGCGCGCCACCGACACCGGTAACAACCTCACCGCCCAGGAGACGCAGATCTCCCGCCTCGTCGCCAAGGGCGAATCGAACCCGCAGATCGCCGCGCAGCTGTTCATCAGCCCGCACACCGTCGAATACCACCTGGGAAAAGTCTTCCGCAAACTCGGCGTCGGCTCCCGTACCAAACTGGCCCGCGTACTCCTCGAGCAAGCCGATGATGGTTACGGTCATGACACTGACCCGGTCACTTTGCCCTCGGCGCACGCGAAGTTGACGATCGCGGCGCTGCCAAGCAATGAACCGCGGCCCCATCGCCGAGACTCTGATCAAGGTCGTGCGAACCAATGAGTCGCCCGAGCCGGCATGTTGGCACCGCCCCTACCCCGGTTGCGCTGCGGCGGGCACCCGCTGGTGCCGCTTCGGTGCCGGGACTAACTGCTTGAGTCGATGATCAACTTTGGAGATGACATGCAAACCACGCAGCAAGACAGTCTCCAGCACCACCCCGTCGTCCTGGCAAACCAAGCACAACGGGCCGCGGACCTTCAGCTGCGGATCGCTGATAAGATCACCGCCTTCGCGGGATCGATGCCATTCGTCTACATCCACGCCGCACTGTTCGCCATCTGGATGCTGTTCATCGAATCCAACCCATGGCCGAGGCTGACGCTCATCGTGTCACTGGAGGCGATCTTCCTCTCCACGTTCGTCATGATCGGGCAAAACCGGCAATCAGCCTTCCAACAAGCCAAAGCGGATCACGACTTCATCGAACAAGAACTAGAACTCAAAACCAACACAGAACTAACTCGCGAGATCCACACACTCACCACCGAGCTACACCGACGGCTGCTACCTGAGGCCGCCCGGTAGCGCAACCCCGACGGCTCAACAGCAAACCTGGCCCAAACCGACCTCGCCAGACAGGGACCCAGCGAAACGTCTTCCTATGCCGCGGACAGCTCGGTCTGCCGGCCACGGGTAGCCAGTAAGGCCGATGGCGAGCCTCGATTTCATCGCGCCGGGGTGTGGCTGGTACTGGGTTCATCGATGCTGACACCACCATCGGGCGCCACCGGCTGGGGGCTGACACTCATCGCCAAGGCGATCGGGCCGCTGGTAACGGGCGCGGTCATGTACCAGGTCATGCTCACCCACTCACTCGCTGCGGTCAGATCGGGCGCCGCGGGTCTGGGCGTTGCGCTCCGACAGCTCCTTTACCAGCGCCAACAACCTCGTAGGTCCAAACGACGAACACCCTGTGTCCTTGTGACAAAATTCCGTGTTCCTGTGGTGAGCCACTACAGCGGTTCGGTGTGCGATCCCTCAAACTGCCGTGGGTGAGTTTCTTGCTGTTCTGAGCATCGGGGCTGGACCTATGATCGGTGTGTGGAAGCTGGCGATGCTCGGGTTGGGGAGCGGGTCGCCTCGGTTGCAGCCAGCCTGGAACCTCGGATCGCCGAGCTGGTATCGGACATCCGCGACCTGATTCAGCGCGACATTCCTAAGTTGGATAGCGATCCTGCGCTGGTCAGCCTGCTGGATGCCAGTGTCGAGGAGAATGTCGTCACTGTTGTGCACATGCTGCGGCATGGGATCGTCACCACTCACGTCGAGGCGCCTACGGCCGCCTTGGAGTACGCCCGGCGGCTGGCGCAGCGCAACATCCCCGCTACGACGCTGGTGCGTGCCTACCGTATCGGTCAGGCTCGTTTTCTCCGCCACTGCATTGATGAGTTGCTGTGCCAGACGCCGGGTGAGCACGTTGAGGGTGCTAGCACCCAGTGGATGGTCGAGCATGTCTCGGACACCCTCGATCGCGTGATCGAGCAGGTCATGACCGCATACGAAAGCGCGCGCGAGCGCTGGATACACAATCGCAGTGCGGTACTGACCATGCGGGTCAAGTCGGTGCTCGCGG
>JAODNG010000417.1 GCA_025465385.1 Pseudonocardiales bacterium | reverse complement strand
CTACCGGGTGGCGATCGAGAACTTCCTCAAGCCAGCGGTTGGTGATACCTCGCTGAGCCGGCTCGCTCAGCTCGGTGCGCGACCGTTCGAGCAGCTCTACGCCGAACTGCGGGTGTGCCGGCGGCGGTGCAAGGGACGAACGTTCCTCGAGCACCGCACGCAACGGGACCATGCATGTGACAAGCGGTGCGCGCAGCATCAGTGCCGGCCGCTGTCGGTGTCGTCGGTCCGGGAATGTCACGCGGTGCTCAGCGGTGCGCTCAGCGCGGCGCTGCGGTGGGGTTGGATCGCCGTCAATCCGTTGGAGGCGGTCAAGCGTCCGCGGCAGCAGCATCCCAAGCCCGATCCTCCTACCGCCGATGAGGCTGCCCGGATCGTCAGTGCGGCGTGGGAGCAGGACGTCGACTGGGGCGCCTTCATATGGCTAGCCTTCATCACCGGCGCCCGACGTGGCGAGCTGCTCGGCCTGGCCTGGGAACACCTCGACCTGGCGGCCGGGTTGCTGACCATCCGGCGCAACTTGGTCCGCCAGAACGGCCAGATTGTTCTCAAAGAGACCAAGACACACCAGATGCGCGTGGTCAGCCTCGATCCGGGCACCGTCGCGATCCTGACTGCCTACAAGCAGCGGGTGCAGCGCTGCTGTGCCGAACTCGGCACCACACTCGACGACGACGCCTTCGTGTTCTCCTACGCACCCGACCACCAGCGGCACTGCGACCCCGACGGCATCACTCACCGGTACACAAAGATGACCGCTGATCTCGGCATCGACACGCATCTACATGCGCTGCGCCACTACAGCGCCACCGAGCTGATCGCAGCAGGCGTGGACGTCCGTACCGTGGCCGGGCGGCTTGGGCACGGCGGTGGCGGAGCGACGACGCTTCGGGTTTATGCAGCGTGGCTGGCAGCCACGGACAAGACGGCCGCCGGGCTACTGGCAGCGCGACTGCCAAAGCCCCCGCAGTTCCAGGCTTGAGACCGAGCGCCGCGATGCTGCAGCGTCCGGAGCCGGCCGGCGTCCAGGTCATCAAAGTGGTGGATGAACAGCGAAACTGTCCGGACGTACTCATCTGCCGAGAAGCGCGTGTTCGATCCATAGCGTGAGTCTGCATTGGTGTGCATGGTCATCTGTGCAGGACACCAGGGGTTGCCGCCGCGGCACTGTTGCGTTCGCGGATGGCAGGTTCGGGCACGCTGAGTAGGTGTGTCGTCGTCCTGCTCGTGTGCCCGCGCCGAGGCCTGGTTTCGCCGGGTTTCGCTTCCCTCCGGATGTGATCATGATTGCAGTGCGCTGGTATTTGCGGTATGGGCTGTCCTACAGGGACGTGGAAGAACTCCTGGCGGATCGTGGTGTCGAGGTGGATCACGTCACCATCTATCGCTGGGTGCAGCGGTTCACCCCGCTGCTCATCGACGCGGCGCGACCCTGCCGGCACACCTGCGGCGACCGGTGGTTCGTCGATGAAACGTACGTCAGAGTCTCGGGACGATGGATTTATCTGTACCGGGCGATCGACCAGTTCGGCCAGGTCATCGATGTCCTTGTGGCCGAGAATCGGGATCTAGAGGCTACCCGCCGGTTCTTCACCCATGCGCTCGAGTACGGCCCATCACCGACCGAGGTGACCACCGACGGTGCGCCCACCTACCCGCGCGTGCTCGACGAGCTGCTGCCCGCCGCTTGTCACGTCACCGAGAAATACGCGAATAACCCCATCGAAGCCGATCACGGACGCCTGAAGTCCCGACTACGGCCGATGCGCGGCCTCAAACGTCTCCGCTGCGCACGGGTGATCAGCGCCGGGCACGCCTTCATCCAGAACATCCGCCGCGGCCACTACGAACTCGGGACCGAAGAAGAAGCAAACCTTCGGGTCCTGGCTGCCTTCAACGAGCTCACCCTGGCGATCTGACCAACCGGGATCAACGATCTCGTCTGTCCCGGCTTCGCACAACGCAACGACCCCGGCGCGGTGTTGGTCGGGGCCTCAATGATGATCTGGGGATTTCACCACAGCACCACCAGTGAGCCTGGCACCAGCCCGAGCTCACGAGCGGCCTACTCGGTGGTGATCGGGAAATCGACGAGCACCGATGTTCCTTCGCCGGAAGGGCTGGCCAGCATCATGGAGCCGCCCAGGGCCTCGACTCGATCGCGTAGTCCGATCAGCCCGGATCCCCGCGCCGGATCGGCGCCCCCAATCCCGTCGTCTCGGATGTGGACGCGGACAACATCGCCGAGTGCCTGTAGGTCGACGTGAACCTCCGAAGCCTGCGCGTACTTGGCCGCGTTGGTGAGTAGCTCCGCGACGACGTAGTACGCGGCCACTTCGATGCGCTCCGGGGGGCGCGCCGCCGGGGTATGTATGTTGAGTTCGACGGGAAGGGGTGCGCGGCGCGCGAGTGTTTTCAGCGCCGGGCCGAGGCCGTCTTCGGACAGGATCGCTGGGTGGATGCCCCGGGACAACTCGCGCAGGTCATCGAGTACTCCCTGCAGTTCGGACACGATATTGGCGAGCTGGCCGTGCAGCCCGTCCAACTCCGGCGGGATCGCCCAGTCCACTGATTGCAGGCTGAGCGCCACCGAGACGAGCCGCTGCTGGGCGCCATCGTGCAGATCCCGCTCGATCCGTCGGCGAGTCTCGTCGCTGGCGGCGACGACACGGGCGCGAGAGGCGGTGAGCTCGGCGCGGTTTTCGGCGTTCGCGATCGCGGTGGCGACCAGCTCGGTGAACTGCGCGATGCGGGCTTGGGTGTCAGACGACAGTTGCCGCTGCCGCTTCCAGACGGCGGCTATCACGCCCCATAGATGGCCCTCGACGAGGATCGGTGTTCCCACGCCAGAGCGAATGCCGTCCTTGCGGAGCCAGGCGGCGACCGAGCCGGCAGCGTCATCGAAGCTCGTCTGCACTAGATGGCCGGTGCTGCGCACCATTGCGGCGAGGTTTTGGCCTTCAGCTGTTAGCCGGGTTCCCACCGCAGCCCCGCCGTCAGGGCCGCTAATGCCGACTAGGGTCACCGTGCTATCGGGCTCGTAACGCCAGATGCGTGCGGAGTCGGCATTCAACAGGTGCCGCATCTCAAAGGCGACAGCGTCGAAGACCTTGGCCGGCGACGCGCCCCGTGCCACCAGCGTCGCAACCCGTCGCAACGCGGCCTGTTCCTCGGCGGCGCAGTAGCTGTCGGTCACGTCCCGAGCGGCGGCGTAGATGAGACCCTCGTGCAGGACCGCACGGCAGTTCCACTCCAGCCAGCGCGTGGACCCGTCGCGGCCCACGCTGCGGATCTCTAGATGGCAGACCGGCTGGCCGCGGGCCAGGAGCTCGACTGCCTCACGGTAGCGGACCCGATCATCCGGGTGAATGACTTCAACCCACGGCGTGGCGAGCAGCTCCTCGGCCGTGTACCCCAGCGTCGTCTCGACGGCCGGATTCACCCGCGTGAAATAGCCATCGGAGCTCAAGATGAACAGTAAATCCGGCGAGAGAGTGAAGAAGTCCTCCGGGTCCCGTTCCGGTTGCCAGCGCCGCCCGGCGAAGGCTGCCATGGCGTCGTTTATGCCAACCAGCAGCTCAGACCAGATCCCCCCGACGGCCCCGACATCCGCGCGGTGGTCCAGCCGGTTCTCGCGGATCGCGGCGGTCATGGCCCGGATCTCGCCGATCAGACGCTCAATCACGACATGCCCGTCGCGGGATTCTGCGACGTCACCAACCTCGTCGCCCTCGACGGCCGCCATACCAGCCATTGCCCTCACGTTACCGTCGCCACCACACCCCAACCGACTAATGTGACCGATCTCCAAAACGCGCGAAAGATCAAATCGGGGGAGCGACACGCCTACCCTGGCAGGTCAGAAGTTCATTAATTATACTGGTGTTGGTCAGTCTGACATTACGCGGCCGGACACGTCGCACAAAAGCATCGATGCTCGCTCGTCGAGCCTCGATTCGTCCTATCAGCTCCAGCCGCGCATCAACATTATCCCCCATTGCCGCTCCTCAAAGACACGGGTCTCTGTCGACGACGGTACCGCCAGAGCGTCGGCATGAAAGGCCGTGATGCCGAAATTCGTATTTGTGGCTCATCCATCACGCTGGGTCTCTCCGCTCCGCCATGACCAATACTTTGGTGCCGCTACGCGGTCGCCGCGGGTAAGCAGTTCCTCGGTGAGTGCACGCAAGCCTGTCAAGGTTCCATATCTTGGGGAACTGGCGAAAACCCTCGTTTCAGCGCGCTGCACCGAGCACAAGCACCACAGTGCCAGGACGCTGATCGAGGCCGCAGACTTCCTGACGCTAGAGACCTCTGCCACACACCCAGCATCCATGCCGCAACACCCGAGGCGAAGACAGCGTCACCACTAGTAGTGCCACCAATAGACGGGCTGATCGAGGACCGCTTTCCACAGCGCTGGGGATGGGAGGCAGTCGCCGACCCAGGCTGCCTTGGGCGCTGCTTGTCGCCCGCGCGAGGGTGCCGCATTCCCTTCG
>JAODNG010000383.1 GCA_025465385.1 Pseudonocardiales bacterium | reverse complement strand
ACGCGAGCTGGGTTTAGAACGTCGTGAGACAGTTCGGTCCCTATCCGCCGCGCGCGCAGGAGACTTGAGGAAGGCTGTCCCTAGTACGAGAGGACCGGGACGGACGAACCTCTGGTGTGCCAGTTGTCCCGCCAGGGGCACGGCTGGTTAGCCACGTTCGGAAGGGATAACCGCTGAAAGCATCTAAGCGGGAAGCTCGTTCCAAGATGAGGTCTCCCACCCTTTAAGGGTTAAGGCCCCCAGCTAGACCACTGGGTTGATAGGCCGGAAGTGGAAGCACCGCAAGGTGTGCAGCTGACCGGTACTAATAGGCCGAGGACTTACCACAAAACGCATCCACTGTGCAGCTCCCGGAGCACGGGCACACACCCGACAACTCCACACGAGTTACGGCGGCCATAGCGGAGGGGAAACGCCCGGACCCATCCCGAACCCGGAAGCTAAGCCCTCCAGCGCCGATGGTACTGCACCCGCCAGGGTGTGGGAGAGTAGGACACCGCCGAACACAACCCCACAAAAAAAGGGGCCCCCACCCAGGGGCCCCTTTTACCTCTGTCAACGAGAGGATCCGCGACCGTGTCAGCCGGACCGAATCCGACCGGGGATGCGGACCGCACCGGTAGCCAGAACCGGAGCGGAGCGTCTCGGGGTCGCCCGGCAGAGAAGCGGTTGGCGAAGCGCGCCGCTGACGGTGAGCGGGTAGCTGGTCGGGGCGGCCGACCACAAAACGGCCGGCGTGACGAGAATCGAGTTCAGGGCGGCGGTCGACCGTCGGCGCAGCGTCGTGGTGACGCCCCGGAGGATGGTGGACCGGCGCGTCTGGAGCTTCCGGCGGATGCAGACGGCAGCGAGTTGGACCGAGATGTCCGCCAAGAGCTGTTGACTCTTCCGAAGGGCCTCGCGGAGCTCGTTGGGAGTCATCTGGTGATGGTCGCGCGGCTATTAGACGACGATCCTCAGCTGGCCCTTGCGCATGCGCGTTTCGCGCGCAGCAAGGCAGGCCGGGTCGCTGCGGTTCGAGAAGTCGCCGGACTCGCCGCCTATCACGCCGGAGAATGGTCCGAAGCATTGTCAGAGCTGCGGGCCGCGCGACGGCTGGGCGCTGATGCGGGGCGGCTGGCGGTGCTGGCTGACTGCGAACGAGCGTTGGGACGGCCGGAGCGCGCCCTGGAGATCGCGCGGAGTCCAGAGGCTCGGCAGCTCGGCACGGACGAGGCGGTCGAGCTGCGGATAGTGGCTGCCGGAGCACGGCGCGACCTCGGACAGTTCGATGCTGCGGTGCTCGCCTTGCAAGGGCCTGACTTGGAGACGGCGGGAGAGGAGCCGTGGCGGGCCAGGTTGCGTTACGCATACGCGGACAACCTGCTCGCCGCCGGTCGAGAGCAGGACGCGATCCGGTGGTTCTTGGCTGCGGCCGAGGTCGACGTGGAGGAGGCCACCGACGCCGCGGAGCGGGCTGTCGAGCTCAGTGAGCGGCCGGCACCGGAGTGAGCGGTCCGCTGGACGGCTATGACGCGGTGTTGCTCGACGTTGATGGCACCGTGATCCGCGGAGCCGAGACCGTGCCCGAGGCGCCGGACGTGATCAACGAGTTGCGCCAGGCTGGATACGCGGTGCAGTTCGTCACCAACAACGCATCGCGGACGCCCGACGAGATTGCCGAGCACCTCACCGCGCTAGGCGTACCCACAGCTGCAGTGGACATCGTCACCAGCGGTCAGGCAGCGGGGGCCTTGCTGGCAAATCGGCTGCCAACGGACGCTGCTGTGCTGATCGTCGGCGCCGACGCGTTGGCCGCGGAGGTGCGGTTGGTCGGCCTCACGCCGGTGACTGCCGCGTCGGAAGATCCGGTCGCGGTCGTACAGGGCCACTCGCCGCGAACTGGATGGACCCAGCTGGCGGAAGCCTGCCTGGCGATCCGCGGTGGCGCGATGTGGGTCGCGTGCAACGTCGACCGCACGTTGCCGACCGAGCGGGGTCTCCTGCCCGGCAACGGCGCGATGGTGGCGGCGTTGCAGGCCGCAACCGACCGGGAGCCTACGGTCGCCGGCAAGCCGGCCCGGCCGCTACTAGATACCGCTATGGAGCGCGCTGGCGCACAGCGACCGCTGGTGGTCGGCGACCGCCTTGATACCGACATCGCCGGGGCTAGAGCCGCAGAGCTGGATTCGTTGCTGGTGCTGTCCGGAGTCGCCGACGCCGTCGCCCTGCTGGCCGCGCCGCCAGAGCACCGACCCAGTCACCTCGGCGCCGACCTTCGAGTGCTGCGTGGGTCCATCGAGCAGACGCGGATCCAGGCGCGGCCCGGTTGGCGCGTCGATGTGGACGATGGCAGTTTGCTCCTGCACAGCGAGGGGACGGCCAGCGATCCATTGGACGCATTGCGGACCCTCTGCGCGGCCTGGTGGGTTGAGCACAGCGGGAAAGTGCAGGTGTGTGCCTGCGACGACACTGCCGCCGCGGCATTGGATCGCGTCGGCCTCGGTGCGGCCAGGAGGTCGGCTAGATGACGTCACAACCACTATCAGCCGCAGTCCAGAGCCCTGCTGGCATCATGGAATCTCTCGGCGCCCTGCAGGATCTCGACGACCTTCCGACTGCCGAGCACGTGGCGCTATTCACCACCCTGCACAACTCGCTGACGGCAGCCCTGTCCAGCATCGACGACGTTTAGGGCGCCCTAGAGTCGAGGTACGAGGAGTTAGCCCGGCCAAGGTTCAATGGGCTGAAGTTCAGATGGGGCGGCGGTTAGGTGGGACGGAGGGTTGAATGGGACGCAGGGCCCGGCTGGACGCAGAGCTGGTGCGGCGCGGTCTGGCCCGATCTCGCGTTCACGCCGCCGAGCTCGTCGCAGAGCGCCGCGTCAAGGTCGGTGGGCTGACGGCCACCAAGCCGGCCACCGGAGTCGATATGGACACCCCGCTGCTGGTTGCGGCGACGGAGAATGAACCCCACTGGGTGTCGCGGGGCGCGCGCAAGCTCCTTGGTGCGCTGGACGACCTCGTCGCCGGCGGCCCGCCCGTGGCGGGTCGGCGTTGCCTGGACGCCGGTGCGTCCACCGGTGGCTTCACCCACGTGCTGCTGCATCGCGGAGCCCGGGAGGTGGTTGCGGTCGACGTGGGCTACGGGCAGCTCGCATGGTCGTTACGCACCGATGAGCGAGTTCAGGTGCATGACCGGACGAACGTGCGCACGCTCCAACCTGAAGGCATCGGGGGCGCCGTCGATCTGACTGTGGCTGACCTGGCGTTCATCTCGCTGCGCCTGGCGCTCCCCGCGTTGGTGAGCTGTACCAGTCCGGACGGTGACCTACTACCGATGGTCAAACCCCAGTTCGAGGTCGGCCGCGAACGGCTGGGTGCCGGCGGCGTGGTCCGGGACCCGCTGCTGCGTGCGCGAGCCATGCTCGACGTCCTAGCGGTCGCAGTCGATCTCGGGCTGTGCCTGGTCGACGCCACCGCAAGCCCACTGCCTGGGCCGTCGGGCAACGTCGAATACTTCCTGTGGCTGCGTCGTGGAGTGGCCGATCCGGTGCGACCAGCTGAAGAGCTGGTGCACGCCGCCGTGCGGAGGGGGCCGCAGTGAAGTTCGAACGTGAGTTTCTCCTGGTACTGCACACCGGGCACGCGGAGAACCTGCGCACTGCTGAAAAGGTCGCGCAGCGGTTGGCCACTGCAGGGATCGGGGTCCGAGTGCTGGCCGAGGAGACCACGCACCTCGATCCCGCGTTGCGCGACCAGCAGGTGCCCACCGCGCCGGAGGCTGCCACTGGCGCAGATCTCGTGTTGGTTCTCGGCGGTGACGGCACCTTGCTACGCGCCGCTGAACTCGCCCGGCCAAGCGGTGTTCCGCTACTGGGAGTCAACCTCGGTCGGGTCGGCTTTCTCGCCGAGGCCGATCTCGACTCCCTGGACCAGACAGTGCGCGCCATCGTCGATGGCGACTACTTCGTCGACGAGCGGATGACCGTCGACGTCACAGCCAGTCTCAACGGCTCGACACTCGCCCGCACCTGGGCGCTGAACGAGGCCAGCGTCGAGAAGAGCAGGCGCGAACGGATCCTCGACGTGGTACTCGAGGTCGACCGCAGGCCGGTTTCCGGGTTCGGGTGCGACGGCGTGCTCTGCGCCACCCCTACGGGATCCACTGCCTACGCCTTCTCCGCGGGTGGACCCGTGGTGTGGCCGGACGTCGACGCGCTGGTGGTAGTTCCCAACAACGCACATGCGCTCTTCGCCCGTCCGCTCGTGGTCTCGCCGGACTCGGTGGTCGCGGTGGAGACTGATCCGCAGGGGCACACCGCGGTGCTGTGCTGCGATGGGCGTCGGACCTTCGCGCTGCCGGCTGGCGCCCGGATCGAGGTCGTCCGTGGCACCATCCCGATCCGGCTGGTGCGGCTGCATGATTGCCCGTTCACCGACCGGCTGGTGCGCAAGTTCGAGCTGCCGGTACAGGGATGGCGAGGTCCTCGAACAGGCTGACGGATGCTTCTGGTTCGTCAGGACCGATGAGTTCCGGGCTGCTGCGGCGTCAAAAGTGGCGACACGGTTCGAAAGCATCGCGAAGGGAGCCACCATGCCCACCCGAGACGCCGCGCCTATCGGAGCGCCCTGCTGGATCGATCTGATGACCTCCGACACCGAGCGCAGCCGGGAATTCTACTGCCAGCTGTTCGGCTGGAGCGCCGAGCAGCCCGCCGAGGAGTTCGGCGGCTACTTCAACTTCACTAAGGATGGTGTCCGGGTCGCCGGATGCATGGCCAGCCACTCGGAGGTACCCGATCTCTGGTCGGTGTATCTGGCCACCGATGACGCCAGGAAGGCCGTCGAGGCCGCCAGCGGCCGCGGCGGTCAGGTACTCGTCGCAGCCATGGACGTCGGTGACCTCGGCACCATGGCCGTCGTCAGCGACCCCGGCGGCGCCGCGATCGGCGTCTGGCAGGCCGGTCTCCACCAGGGCTTCGGGGTGCTCGGCGAGCCTGGCACACCGAGCTGGTTCGAGCTACACACAAGGGACTACCAGGCCGCTGTCACCTTCTATCGCGAGGTGTTCGGCTGGGACACCCATGTCATCAGCGACACCCCGAAGTTCCGCTACACAACTGTGCGGCAGGGCGACGGCTGGGTTGCCGGGGTCATGGACGCGTCGGGCTTCCTTCCCGATGGTGTCCCTGCCTACTGGTCGGTGTACTTCGGCGTCGAGGACACCGACGCCGCGCTGGCGAAGGTCGTCGACCTCGGTGGCTCCATCCTGATGGCAGCTGAGGACACGCCGTACGGTCGCCTCGCGGCTGCCGCAGACCCGACCGGTGCCCGGTTCAAGCTCGTCGCTGCGAACGAGGCCATGCCGGGGAGCGTCTCCTCGCGGTGAGACAGCAAGCCTGACAACCTTAAAAGGCGAGCGGTAGAGAGAGGCAAGTAATGCAGAAGATCACGCCATGGTTGTGGTTCGACACTCAGGGTGAAGAGGCAGCGAACTTCTACATCACCGTCTTCGAGAATTCCAGGATCCTCGACGTCGCTCGTTACGGTGTAGCCGGTCCCGGCCCTGAAGGTGCGGTAATGACTGTCACTTTCGAGTTGGACGGGCAGAAATTGGTTGCGTTGAATGGCGGACCTCATTTCACGTTCAACGAGGCTATTTCGTTCCAAGTGAGCTGCGAGACGCAGGACGAAGTCGATTACTTGTGGAGCAAGCTCTCACAGGGTGGGGAAGAAGGCCCATGCGGCTGGCTGAAGGACAAGTATGGCGTATCATGGCAGATCGTTCCCACCGCCCTGGCTGAGCTGATAGGCGATCCCGATCCGGAGAAGGCGCAACAGGCCATGAAGGCCATGCTCGGCATGCGCAAGATTGACATCGAAGCCTTGCGGCGCGCGGTTAACCAGATGTAATAGGTGCGCCCATGCCGCTCTACCACCGAGGCCGTAGTCTTGGCGGGCAGGTCGGGAACTTCAGACCTGGAGTGGTCGCGGGTAGGCTCACCGACATCACCCACGAAGCTGGGGAAGCGGATGGATCTAATGAGCCGTCAGCCGCGTGCGGGACGGGCTGTGGGAGGCGATGATGAGCGACCTGGGCGATGTGGTGCGCGTTTTGTGGCGAGGTGATCCGCTGGCGCCGGCCTCTGCTGGGGATGCTCTGCCCGATTTGGCGGTTTGGGAAGCGGTGCCGTTCGTGGCACCGGATGCGTGCTTCCATGAAGACACGATGTGTGCGGCGTGCCGGCGTTCGGCCTGGTCGGACTACTACGTTGAAGGCCGAGACGTCCCGTCGTTCGCTCCGTAGCCCTTCTCGTGATCGTCACCATCGCTGCCGGGATTGCTCGATGATGGCGGTGCTTCCCGCAGGGCGGGGCGCGGCGCGCTAGGGTGCGGCCCGTGCTCACCGAGATGCGCATCGAGGGCCTCGGTGTGATCGACGAGGCCACCCTGGACCTGCACCCCGGCCTGACCGTGGTAACCGGTGAGACCGGCGCGGGCAAGACCATGGTCGTGACGGGCCTGCAACTGCTCGCTGGCGGACGGGCCGACGCCTCCCGGGTCCGGCGCGGCGCTGACCGTGCCATCGTGGAGGGTCGCTTCCGGCCAGCCCCCGGCAGCCCGGCCGCGGACGTGGCCAGCGAGGTGGGTGCCCGCACCGACGAAGACGGCAGCCTGATCGCCAGCCGCACCCTTACCGTGGACGGCCGGTCCCGGGCCCATCTGGGTGGTCGCTCGGTCCCGGCGGCGGTGCTGGCTGAGCTGGCTGACGGCATGCTCGCGGTCCACGGCCAAAATGACCAGCTGCGGCTATTGCGTTCCGGTGAGCAGCGAGCTGTGCTAGACCGCTTCGCCGGCGAGGTCGTGTTGGGGCCGCTGACCAGCTACCGGGACATTCGGGAGCAGTGGCTGCGCTGCGGCGCTGAGCTCGCGACCCGGCGGGAGAACTCCCGGGAACTGGCCAGGGAAGCCGACCTGCTCGGCCACAGTCTCGCCGAGATCACCGCCGTCGACCCGCAACCCGGGGAGGACTCCGCACTGCTGGCCGAGGCCCGCCGGCTGGCTGACGTCGACCAGCTCCGGGAGACCGCCGCCGTTGCGCAATCCGCGGTGTGCGGCGCACCGGACGGCGATAGCGACCAGCCGAGTGCGATCGACCTGGTGGGTCAGGCTCGCCGCCGGCTACAGGCGGAGAGTGACCCCCAGCTGCAGGCGCTTGGAGAACGCTTGGGAGAGGCCGCTGCGGTGCTCGGCGACGTCGCCGCCGAGCTCAGCGGGTATCTCGAGACGCTGAACGCCGACCCGGCCCGGTTGGAGCAGGTGCTGGGCCGCCAAGCCGACCTCAAGCGGCTGACTCGTAAGTACGGTGCAGACGTCGACGATGTGCTGGCCTGGGCACGGCAGGCCCGCCAGCGCCTGGCCGGACTCGACACCTCGGAGGAGGCCATCGCTGCGCTGGCGGCCCGGCGGGCCGAACTGGCCACCGCGCTCGCCCGGCACGCAACCGCGCTCACCATGGCCAGGACCGCCGCTGCCCGAGCGCTCGGAGACGCCGTCACCGCTGAGCTCGCGGGGTTGGCCATGGGCCAGGCGCAGCTGTCCGTGGCGGTCTACCCGACCCTGGCCGCCGAGGGTGACGACGCCGCGCTCACCATCGCCGGGACGCGGCTGCGAGCCGGCCCGGAGGGCGTCGACGAGGTGGAGCTGCGCCTCGCGGCGCACCCCGACACCGGGCCGCTGCCGGTGCACAAGGTCGCCTCTGGTGGAGAGCTGTCCCGGGTGATGCTGGCGCTGGAGGT
>JAODNG010000379.1 GCA_025465385.1 Pseudonocardiales bacterium | reverse complement strand
CGGGGCAGGACCGGCGCCTACGGATCGCCTGGCCATCCTCTACTTCGCGTGAGTCGATGACGCGTGAGTCCCCGTGCCGGCAGAATGGACAGTGCAACCCGCACCCCCTTCCGCATCACTGCGATGGCTACCCGGCCCAACCTGTACGTAAACAACATCGCTGTAACTACTATATATTGTGGTGGTCGCAGATGTCGAACCGCCACGCGCGGGTCCGTAGGGGGCGCGTTGGCGTCAACGTCCGTCAGGCACCTGCAACCGCTGACCGGGCTCTATGGCGGAGCCCGCGATCCCGTTCAGTTCCCGAATCCGGTGCACTACCGCACCCTGGTCTGCCTGTGGCGCCACCCGCCGCGCCACGTCCCAGAGGGTCTCGCCTCCGCCGACGCGAATCACTACCGTCTTGACCGGAATCCCAGGATTCGCGTCCTGCCCGATCCAGCCAAGGCCACCGACTATGGCCACCGTCACGGTTGCGGCAGCAACGACGTCCGCCAGCCGAGATCGGCGCGTCACCGCCATCCCGCGTTGCGTCGGGACCTGCACCCGCCGATGCGCCACGCATCGCACCTGGCGGTTCCGCACCGGAGGAGCCAACGGTGGCACGGGCGCTGGAGGTGCCGTAAGCGCCGCCGGCCGCCGGACCGGCGTGGCACCGCTCGGCACGACCTTGACACTCTGCGCCGCGGGCGAACTACTCAACCGTGCTGGTGCGGTCATCGAGACTCCTCATCGCGGGTACCATCGAACGCGAGTTCGATCGAACTGCTGCGGTGTCTATCACGGCCCCCCGACAGAGTCGGTGATTGCGCGGCGTGTTGTTCGAACAGATGTTTGATCTTTCACCGGGCGGTGGTTAACGTCAGCGTCGTCACCCCCGTGCGGGTCCGACGGTGGTCTCGTCACTTCGCCAGAGGAGGAGCGTTGGGAAAACAACCGAGCAACGAGCCGGAGGTAGCCGGTTCCGGAGCGCAGACCCCCAGCCCGGGCCGCGCCGCGCCGGTCCATATTTTCCCTGACCTCGACGACAGCACTGGCAACGACAGTCTCACACCGCGCCAACGACGGGTCCTCGAGGTGATCCGGGAGTGGGTGCAGCGGTTCGGCTACCCGCCCAGTGTGCGTGAGATCGGCGAGGCGGTCGGGCTCACCTCGACATCGTCGGTCGCACATCAGCTACGCGCCCTGGAACACAAGGGCTACTTGCGCCGGGACCCCAACCGGCCTCGTGCGGTCGGTGTCCGACCCGCCGACAGTCCACCTCAGGCCTCGGAAACCCCGAGCGAGGAGCCCGATCGCCCCAGGCCTGTTTTCGTTCCTGTGGTCGGCCGGATCGCCGCAGGTGGTCCGGTGCTCGCCGAGCAGGCTGTCGAAGACGTCTTCCCGCTGCCGAAGGAACTCGTCGGTGAGGGATCGCTGTTTCTGTTACGGGTCGTGGGTGACTCGATGGTGGAAGCGGCGATCACCGACGGAGACTGGGTGGTCGTTCGCCAGCAGCCCAGCGCCGAGAACGGAGACATCGTCGCCGCCATGATCGACGGTGAGGCGACCGTGAAAACATTCAAGCGCCGTGACGGGCACGTTTGGCTGCTCCCCCACAACCCCGCCTACCAGCCGATTTCAGGCGACGAAGCGACCGTGCTCGGCCGGGTGGTGACGGTGCTGCGACGGCTGTGAGGTGGACGGTGCCTGGCCTAGACCAAGTACGCGGCCAGCGCGCAGGCGAGGTCCGGCCGCACCCGTGCGCGCAGCCGGGTACCACTTTCGGTGTGGTCGGTATCCAGCATTTCGCCTTCGGCATGCACCCGGGCGACCAAAGCACCTTGGGTCCAGGGCAACAATGCGTCTACTTCAACGTGCGGTTGGGGCAACCCGTCGGCGATCCGCTGGACCAACCCGGCGATGCCGGCCCCGGTGTGCGCGGAGACGAAGGACGCGTTGGGCAGCACGTGGCGCAGTCGAGACAGCACAAGCTGGTCTGCGTCGTCGATCTTGTTCACCACCAACAACTCGGGTGGCATCGGCGCATCACGGCCTTGGTTGATCTCAGCGAGGACCTCGCGCACCGCCTCTACCTGGAGTTCAGGCATCGGATCGGCCCCGTCGACCACATGTAGCAGCAGATCCGCGTCAGCTGTCTCCTCGAGAGTGGAGCGAAACGCCTCCACCAACTGGTGCGGTAGGTGGCGGACGAAACCGACAGTGTCGGTCAGTGTGTACTCCTGCCCCTGCGGTGTGCTGGCCCGGCGAGTGGTCGGATCCAGAGTGGCGAACAGGGCGTCCTGCACCAGCACCTCGGCGCCGGTGATCACGTTGAGCAGGCTGGATTTGCCCGCGTTGGTGTAGCCGACGATGGCCACATTGGGCACCTCGTTGGCCCGCCTGCGACCTCGCTTGGTGTCCCGGATTGTCCGCATCGCGGCGATCTCGCGGCGCAGCTTGGCCAGCCGGCGGTGGATGCGCCGCCGATCGGTCTCCAGCTTCGTCTCTCCCGGGCCGCGAGTACCGACTCCACCGCTGGCCCCGCCACCCGCACCGCCGGCTTGCCGGGACAGCGATTCGCCCCACCCCCGAAGCCGCGGCAGGAAGTAACTCAACTGCGCCAGCTCGACTTGTGCCTTGCCTTCCCGGGACTGGGCGTGCTGGGCGAAGATATCCAGGATCAATGCGGTCCGATCGACGACCTTGACCTTGAGCTTGGCCTCCAGCTGCCGCAGCTGACCGGGGGTCAGTTCGCCATCGCAGATCACAGTGTCCGCCGCGGTGCGCAGGACGGTCTCGCGCAGCTCAAGCACCTTGCCCGAACCGATGTACGTCGCCGGATCGGGGCGCTCGCGGCGCTGGACCATAGCGTCGAGCACCTGGGACCCGGCAGTCTCGGCAAGCCGTGCCAGTTCGGCCATCGACGCGTCGGCCTGGGCTGCGGAGTCGTCGGTCCATACCCCGACGAGCACCACGCGCTCCAGACGAAGCTGGCGGTACTCGACTTCGGTGACATCGGCGAGCTCGGTGGACAGCCCTGGCACGCGACGTAGCGCGGAGCGCTCTTCGAGGTCCAGCTCTCCTCGCGAGGTAGTGCCGGTACCGCGGGACGGAAAATTCGGTGAGGTTGTCATACGCCTTCCATCGTGACACGTCTGGGCGGATCATGCTCACGAATTCGGCAGAGCACCCAGCTGATCAGTGCGCCGACCACCAGTCGAGAGCCAGCCGGCCCCGCGCGACGAGAACCGCGGGCCCGGTCAGCGTGCTGCCGTCCCGGGTGATCTCGACGTGCAGCCGCCCGCCGGACACCTGTACCTGCGCCTCGCCTGTGTCCTGGTCTTGCGCATCGAGCGCGGCGGCAAGCGCAGCCACCGTTCCGGTGCCACAGGAGCGGGTCTCGCCCACTCCCCGTTCATGCACCCGCATCCGCAGCTGCCCTGGAGTCAGCACGTTAATAAACTCAACGTTGACGCCGTGCGGAAAGATTCCGGGATCGTGCCCCGGCGGCACGGAAAGATCCAGCTGCTCCACCGGCACCTCGGTCATACACGCCAGATGGGGATTGCTGAGATCCACCACGAGCCCGGAGAACGCCGCCCCTTCGACGGTCACCGTGGATTTGCCGTTGCGCTGCACCTGACCCATCTCGACTGTCACTGAGCCGTCCTCGTTGCACCGCACCGTGCGCGGACCGGACCTGCTGCCGATTCGGAACTCACGATCGGAAACAAACCCAGCGTCAGCGAGGTAGCGGGCGAAGACTCGGGCCCCGTTGCCACAGAGTTCAGCGACGGAACCGTCGGCATTGCGGTAGTCCATGAACCAATCGTCCGGCGACGTGCCCGGCGGCGCGTCGCTTACCAGCGCGCCTGGCACCACTCGCAGCACCCCGTCGGCACCCAACCCACCACGTCGGTCGCACAGAGCGCGCACCCGCGATGGTGACAGGACCACTGCGCCGGTGGGGTCGGGTAAGAGGACGAAGTCGTTCTCCGTCCCGTGCCCCTTAAAGAACTCGATGCCCTGCTCCATCGGCTGTGAGCCTATCCGTCCGCGACCAAGCGCAGCGCGGCATCGAGCAAGTCGGGGTGCTGGCAGTCCAGCCATCGGATCCGGCCGTCGCGCCGAAACCAGCTGCGCTGCCGGCGGATGAAGCGCCGGGTCGCCTGGGCGGTCGGGCCGGCAGCGCAGGCAGGATCAGCTCCCGCGTCCAGTGCCGCGATGACCTGCTGGTAGCCCAGGGCTCGCGACGCCGTCCGGCCGTCCCGTAGGCCGCGAGACAGCAGTCCGCGGACTTCTTCGACCAGCCCGTCGGCGAACATCCGATCCACCCGCGCGTCGACCCGCGCGTCAAGGACCGCGGGATCGGTATCCAGCCCGACGATCGCGGCTCGGTAACGAGCCGGACCGGGCGGTGGCAGCGCCGCGGAGAACGGCCGGCCGGTGAGCCGGATGACCTCCAACGCCCGCACCACCCGGCGGTGGTTGCTCGGCAGGATCCGGCCGGCCGCCACCGGGTCGAGTTGATGCAGCCGGTGATGTAGTACTGACGCCCCCTGCTGTGCCAGTTCGGCTTCAAGCTGCGCCCGCAGTTCGGGGTCGGTACCCGGGAATTCCAAGTCGTCGAGCACCGCCTGGACGTACAGTCCGGAGCCGCCGGCGAGCACCGGCACCGCACCCGCGGCGAGTAGCTCCTCGATGGTGCGGCGGGCTTCGCGTTGGTAGGCCGCCACTGATGCGGCCTCGGTGACGTCGAGGACGTCGAGCAGATGGTGGCACACCGCAGCGCGCCGCGCTGGTGGCAGCTTCGCGGTACCAATGTCCATGCCACGGTAAAGCTGCATGGCGTCGGCGTTGACCACCTCGCCACCCAGGCTGCGGGCGACCTTCACCGCAAGGTCGGACTTGCCGGTGCCGGTCGGGCCGACCACCGCGACGACGCGTGGTTTCATCCGACCGGCACCGGGATCGGTGGATGTGTCCCCACCGCCACGCGTACGATCACCGCTGCAGGTTAGTGCCACTTCGCACCTGCTCCCCTGTCCGCGCGCCTGAACTGCTTCACTGCGGCCCTGGCCGAGCGTTTCGGGACAGCCCGTCGAGGTGCACGCACCTGTGCAGTCGCGGCGCCCGCAGGACGCACGGCGGGCACGAGGTCGAGGAAGGCCGGCATGACCCAGGACAGTCAGGCAGAGCAACATCGGGAGACCGGTGCTCAATCCGGTCCCCGACCCTTCGTGTCACGCGCCTGTCGTGATCCGCAACGCTGGGGGCGAATCGCCGCCGATGGGACCGTGTATACCCACACCGTTGATGGCGAGCGAGCAGTCGGTTCGTGGCAGGCCGGCACGACCGAGGAGGGGCTGGCTCACTTCGCGCGCCGCTTCGACGACCTGCTCACCGAAGCCGAACTGCTCGAGTCTCGGTTGACCTCGGGAGTAGCTGATCCCAAGCAGGCGCTGTCCCGGATCCGAACCTTGCGCGATGACATCGTCGAACCGACCGCCGTGGGCGACCTCGTCGGGCTCACCGCTTTCCTGGACCACCTGCAGCGGCGCGCCGAAGACCGCCTCGCCGGCGCTAAGACGGCCCGAGAGCAGGCCAGAGCGCGAGCAACCGCCCGTAAGGAAGAGCTGGCGCAGGAAGCCGAGCGAATCGGCGCCGAGTCCACCCAGTGGAAAACCGGCGGCGACCGGCTGCGCACCATTTTGGATGAGTGGAAGACGATCAAGGGCGTGGACCGGAAAACCGACGAGGCGCTATGGCGCCGCTTTTCCAAGGCCCGGGACGCCTTCGCCAGGCGACGCGGCGCGCATTTCGCTGAACTCGACCGGCAGCGCGTCGGGGCCAGGAGCCGTAAGGAGGAGCTGGTCGTCGAGGCCGAGGCGCTGGCCGAGTCCACCGACTGGGGCGCCACCGCGAGTCGCTTCCGAACCATGATGGCCGAGTGGAAAGCGGCAGGCCGCGCCCCCAAGGAAGCCGACGACGCCTTGTGGCAACGGTTCCGGGCCGCCCAGGAACGCTTCTTCAGTCACCGCTCTGCGACCTTCTCCAGTCGCGACTCGGAGTCAGAGCGCAACGTGACGCGCAAGCAGGAGCTGATCGCTGCCGCGGAACGGATTGATCCCGCCGGAGACGTCGAAGCGGCCCGAGCGCAGCTGCGGAGCATTCAGGAACGCTGGGAAGCCGTGGGCAAGATCCCGCGCGAGCGGGTCAAAGAGCTCGAAGGCAGGTTGCGCGCCGTCGAGGATCGGGTCCGCACCGCGGCCAACACCCAGTGGAAACAGATCGACCCCGAGTCCGAGGCTCGCGTCGCCCAGTTCCGGGAAAGGGTGGAGCAGTACGAGGCACAGGCAGCGAAGGCCCGCGCCGCTGGCGATGACCGCCGCGCTAGCACTGCACAAGCCCAAGCTGATCAGTGGCGGGAGTGGCTGGCCGCCGCAGAGCGGGCGGTCACCAGCCGGTGATCGGCAACCAGCTACTGGCGGACAGCGCTATTGGCGGGACAGGGCCAGGCGTAGCCATTGCGCGGCCAGCACCGCCACGGCCAGCACCGCCAATATCAGTCCGATTCCGGGCCCCGGACCGTGCACGGTCTGCCGTGACCAGATCGCCCACACCCCGTCGAGCACGCAATAGGTACAACCCAATGCGCTGGCCCAGACCAGACCCCAGCGCCGGGTGACGAGCGCCAGTACGGACACACCGACGCCCAGGCCCAGCGCCACGCCACCGAACATCCGCGGCAACATTCCGACCCGGTCGACCGGGTTGGCGGCGCCGCTGAGCACGTCCCAGCCGCTGGCGTCACCCACCCACGGCAACGCGACGGCCAGCAGCAGCATCATGATCGCCGCGGAAATCACCGCCGCGCGGGTGCCCGGGTCGACCCGATGCAATGCCGAGCGCTCCACCGCGTCGATTTCAGCCCGCAGCGCAGCGATGCCATTCGGATCGTCGGTCATATCGCCGCCTCCGCGCCGACGAAGTGTGTCGGCGATCATATCGTCGCCTTGGTGAACGAGGGTAGTCCCAGCAGCACTCCCGGGGTGGTCGGGCGTCGACCGGCGGCCCACGCGTCACCGGCAGCGGTCCGGCGGTGCCCCCGCACGGTGAAGTCGGATACCAGATGGTGCGGCGCGGCATAGGTGATCTCCGCGAGTACCACGTCGCCCGGCCGGACTTCGTCGCCGCCCGGGTCGAAGTGCACCAGCCGGCCGTCCCTGGCCCGCCCGCTCATCCTCCGGGTGGCCGCGTCTTTGCGGCCCTCACCCTCGGAAACCAACACCTCCACCACGCTGGCCACCAGTCTCCGGTTAAGTTCCCAGGAAATGCTCTCCTGCAGCGCGACGAGGCGCTCATAGCGGTCCTGCACGATCGCCTTGGGCACCTGGCCGGCCATGTCGGCTGCCGGTGTGCCCGGGCGGCGCGAGTACTGGAAGGTGAACGCTTGCGCGAAGCGTGCTTCGCTGACCACGTCCAGGGTGGCCTGGAAGTCGGCCTCGGTCTCACCGGGGAAGCCGACGATGATGTCGGTGGACAGCGCCGCGTCGGGCATCGCGGCCCGCACCTCTTCGACGATCTTGAGGTAACGCTGCGCCCGGTAGGAGCGGCGCATCGCCGCTAGGACCGCATCCGAGCCGGACTGCAACGGCATGTGCAACTGGTGGCAGACGTTCGGGGTGGCCGCCATCGCCTCGATGACGTCTGAGGTGAAGTCCCGCGGATGTGGCGAGGTGAAGCGCACTCGCTCCAGTCCCTTGATCGTCCCGCAGGCCCGCAACAGGTCGCCGAACGCGCGCCGGTCCCCGAAGTCGACCCCGTAGGCGTTGACGTTCTGCCCCAGCAGGGTCACTTCGAGCACACCCTCGGCCACCAGCGCCTCGACCTCCGCGAGGACGTCACCGGGCCGCCGATCGACCTCCTTGCCCCGCAGCGCCGGCACGATGCAGAACGTGCAGGTGTTGTTGCAACCCACCGAGATCGACACCCACGCGGAGTACGCCGAGTCCCGCTTCGCCGGCAACGCGGAGGGAAAAACCTCCAGCGACTCGGCGATTTCGATCTGAGCGGCGTCGTTGTGCCGGGCCCGCTCCAGCAGTACCGGCAGCGAGCCGATGTTGTGGGTGCCGAACACCACGTCCACCCAGGGCGCTCGCCGGATGATCTCGCCACGGTCTTTTTGCGCCAGGCAGCCGCCGACGGCGATTTGCATCCCTGGATGATCGCGCTTGATCGGGCGGAGCTGACCGAGGTTGCCGTAGAGCCGGTTATCGGCGTTTTCGCGCACCGCGCAGGTGTTCAGGACGACCACATCGGGGGTAGCGTCTGGCTCCGCGGGGACATACCCGGCCGACTCGAGCAGCCCGGCCAATCGTTCGGAGTCGTGCACATTCATCTGGCAGCCGTAGGTGCGCACGCGGTAGCTGCGTGGACACTGCTCGGTACTCGCCGTCATCCGCAGATCACCCTTCCTTACCGTTCCAGGGTAGGGCCGGGTCGAACCCGCTATCGCGCCACCCTCGTCGCACGGGCAACCGCGTGGTATGGATGACCCCGACGCCCCCCGCCCACTTGGAGGATCGGATGAGCGCTCCCGCGACAGCCGACCCGCCGATGATCCGGATGGTGGGCGTGCACAAACATTTCGGGTCGCTGCACGTGCTACGCGACATCAACCTTGACGTTGCGCGCGGCGAGGTGGTGGTGGTGCTAGGGCCGTCTGGCTCCGGTAAGTCCACGCTGTGCCGCAGTATCAACCGGCTGGAACCGATCGACGAGGGCAGGATCGAGATTGACGGAACACCGCTGCCCGAAGAAGGCCGGGCGCTTGCCCGGCTGCGGGCCGATGTAGGCATGGTCTTTCAGCAGTTCAACCTCTTCGCCCATAAGACGATCGCGGAGAACGTCGAGCTCGCTCCGGTACGGGTACGTCGGATCAGCCGACCCGACGCACACGCGGCTGCGATGCAGCTGCTCACCCGGGTAGGGATCAGCGATCAAGCCGACAAGTACCCCGCGCAGCTCTCCGGCGGTCAGCAGCAACGCGCCGCGATCGCTCGCGCGCTGGCCATGCGTCCGAAGGTAATGCTCTTCGACGAGCCGACCTCGGCACTGGACCCCGAGATGGTCCAGGAGGTGCTCGATGTGATGACCGCGCTGGCGCGCGAGGGCATGACCATGCTGGTGGTCACCCACGAGATGGGATTCGCCCGCCGCGCCGCGCACCGGGTGGTGTTCATGTCCGACGGCGAGATCGTCGAGGACTCGGCGCCCGATCAGTTCTTCACCGCACCACGATCAGAACGCGCCAAGGACTTCCTCGGCAAGATCTTGACCCATTGACAACCGAAGCAACGAACGGAGTGGCATATGAAGCTGCGCGGCGTGGTGGTCGGCCTGCTGTTGAGCAGCCTGGTGCTGGTCGCCTGCGGTCGGGAAACCTCCCCGGGAGCGACCAGCACCAAGGTTCCCGGGCCGAGCGTGGCGCAGAACGTCACCGTCCAGGGCTCGCCCGCCTTTGCGCGGATGGCCCAACGCGGCACGGTCGTCATCGGGGTCAAGAACGATCAGCCTGGACTTGGTTACCTGAACCCGAAGACCAATAAGTACGAGGGCTTCGACATTGAGATCGCCCGGCTCATCGCGGCCAAGCTCGGGTTCGATCCGCAATCCAAGATCGAGTACAAGGCGATCCCGTCCGCAGCGCGCGAACAGGCGATCAGCAACGGACAGATCGACTACTACGTCGGCACTTACACGATCAACGATGCCCGTAAGAAGCAAATCTCCTTCGCCGGCCCGTACTTCATCGCCGGCCAATCGCTGCTGGTCAAAGCCGACGACAAGTCGATCACTGGTCCGGAAACGCTCAAGGGCAAGCGGGTCTGCTCGGCCACTGGATCGACGCCCATCCAGCGGGTCCGCCAACAAGGCCTCACCGACCAGATCGTCGAGTTCCAGACCTACTCGCAATGCGTGGATCAGCTGCTCGCCGGTCAGGTCGACGCCGTGACTACCGACGACGCCATCCTCAAGGGCTACGCGGCGCAGGATCCCCAGCATCTCAAGGTGGTCGGTAAGCCGTTCTCTCAAGAGCCCTACGGTGTGGGTCTGCCGCTTACGGACAACGCCCTGCGAGCCAAGGTCAACGATGTTCTCGACGCCGCCGCCAAAGACGGCACCTGGACACAGATCTACAACGGGACGCTCGGGGCCTCCGGTTCGACCGCGACACCCCCAGCGGTCGACCGTTACTGATCGTAGGCGTCCTCAGTGATCCAACTGCTCCTCGATAACCGCGACCTGTTCATCACGGGATTCCTGCACACGATCCTGCTCTTCGTTCTCGCCGGCCTCGGCGCGCTCGTTCTGGGCACGCTGCTCGCCGCGATGCGAGTCAGCCCGGTGCCGGCATTGCGGCTCCTGGGCACCGGATACGTCACAATTTTTCGGAACACGCCGCTGACGCTGGTGTTCTTCTTCTTCGCCTTCGCCTACCCCCGCCTGGAGCTGGTAGACGTCTCCTTTTTCACCCGGGCCGTGCTGGCCCTTGCCATGTACACTGCGGCGTTCGTCTGTGAAGTAGTGCGGTCCGGCATCAATACCGTTGATGTGGGGCAGTTCGAGGCTTCGCGGGCATTAGGCTTCACGTTCAGCCAGACCCTCACCACGATCGTCGTCCCGCAGGCCATCAGATCCGTGGTACCACCGATGACCAGCGTGCTCAACTCACTGCTGAAAAACACCACAATCGCGGCCGGCTTCTCCGTTCTTGAGGCAGGCCAAATCACCCCGGCGCTGTCCGAGCGGGGTGCTCCCCTGCTCATCGGCATGTTCTGGATCGCGGTCGGATTCGGAATCCTCGTCGTCCCGCTGACCGCCACTCAGCGCGCCCTGGAGAAGCGGTGGAGCGTGGCTCGGTGAGTTCAGCGCTCTACGACCTTCCCGGTCCCCGGGCCCGAGCCCGGAACAAGGCGTTCAGTGTGCTGGCCATCCTCTGCATCCTCGCGCTCGCCGGCTTCGTCGGCTACCGGTTCTGGATTACCGGTCAGTTCGAGAGCCCGAAGTGGGAATGGCTGCTCTACAAGGATCTACAGTTGCAGCTCTTCGCCGCGCTGGGCGCCACCCTGGGGGCGTTCGTCGTCGCGGCACTTCTGGCGCTTGCATTCGGCTTGCTGTTTGCCGTCGCGCGGCTGTCTGAGCATTGGTGGTGGCGTACACCGGCGTTCGCGATCGTCGAGTTCTTCCGGGCGATCCCGCTAGTCGTGATGATCTTCTTCCTGTTCTATGCGGCACCGCAGGCTGGGATCAATCTCGGTGTTTTCTGGTCGCTGGTGGTGAGCTTGACGCTGTACAACGGCTCCGTGCTCGCCGAGGTATTCCGGGCCGGGATGCAGTCGGTGCCACGCGGCCAGCGCGAGGCCGCATACGCATTGGGCCTGCGCAAGAACCAGGTGATGCGGGCAGTGCTGCTGCCCCAAGCGATCCAGGCCATGCTTCCGACGATCGTGAGCCAGCTGGTGGTGCTTTTGAAGGACACTGCGCTGGGTTTCCTCATCACCTACCAGGAACTGCTCAACGAGGCTCGCTACCTCGGCAGCCTCACCGAGTTCGGACGCCCGATCATTCCCACGGCACTCGTGATAGGGGCGGTCTACATCACGCTGTGTACAGCGCTGTCCTCGTCGGCCGGTTACCTCGAACGGCGCAGCCGGCGCACCGGTCGCGCGCTACCGACCCCGGATGCGCGCCTGGTGACCGCAGAGCTCGCCACGTAGGCAGTGCGGACCATCGGAGATCTGCTCGGGTACAAGGTGCGCACCAGGTCCTCGGTCGAGCGCGCGAACACGGCCTGGTGGTAGGTGGCGTGGCGCAGGAACCCGGCGCGCGCCAGCCGCACCGCGCGCCTCAGCATCCGATCACCATTACGGCTGCGGTCAACCGCTCTTCCGGGAACGCCTAAAGTCGTCGCGGTGCGCAGGCAACCGGTGACCCCTCGTCCGGTCTCCCGGTCCCGGTCGATCTTGTACGTCATGCGCCGGCGCGGATGGCTGCGGCCGCGCCGGATCGGTTGCCTACTGATCCTGCTGGTGATCGTCGGGATCGCAGCCTTGTGGGCGCTGGGCTGGGCCGTCGATGGGGTCGCCGATCGGTTCCGCGTACACCCCACCCCGGTGGCGGGCAGCCCCTTTGACACCGTCGCGCCAGCACGTCCGGCGAACAGCGGATCACCGACCATCGAGCGGATCACCCAGCGCGGCAAGCTCATCGTCGCTATCCAGGAAAAGCCTGGGCTGGCACAGCGCTCGCCCGGTTCCGGCGGATACACCGGGTTCGACATCGCGATGCTTCATCTGATCGCCCACGACTTGGGGGTGGATCCCGCCCGCACCAGTTTCAAGCCGCTGACCGCGGGTAGTCGGGACGCGGCACTGGGCCGAGGTGAAGCTGATCTCGCGCTCGGCGGTTATGAGATCACCGCGGCGCGCAGCGCCGAGGTGGGAATCGCAGGTCCCTACTTGGTGCTGGGCAGCACCGAATACGGCATCGGCCTGCCGCCGGGCGACCCAGTGCTCCGCGAACGGATTACCGCCGTGCTGCATCGCGCTATCGACGATGGCACCTGGGCGCACCTCTACGCCGAATACCTCGGCACTCCGGTACCCCGCCCCCCAGTTCTCCGCTGACCCACACACACGCCGGCGGGGGCGATGCGGTCATGGCGAGCGCTGAGCCCATTTCGGTGTCCAGCTCTCGGCGTCGCGGTGGTCGGGCTGTGTCGAGCCGAAGTAGTTGCGGAGTGTGGTGAGTGCTGGGTGGGCGTTGTCGCTGCACCAGATCAGTGAGTGCGGGTAGACCGGTGTCGGGTCGTGCACGGCAATGCGCCGCAGGCCGTAGTCGGCGGGCCAGACGAGGCGGGTCTGCTCGCCGACGAAGGTCGCCAGTGCCGACGAGTCGGCGATCACGTCCAGGAGGGGCTCGGTGCCGAAGTTGGGACCGATGGGATCGATGGTGAGCCCGAACGCGGCGGCGAGTTGGTCGTAGTAAGCGGCCCACTCGGTTCCGGTGAGGCGCACGGCATCCAGATCCACGCCGACCCACCTTAGTTGCACAACGGCCGGTTGTGGCTCGCTGACAGAGCGGTTGTTTGACCCGCCGATCCACTGCGCGCTTTGCTCTCACTGGTCAACGTCAGTTTGTTCCGGCGAGACAGCCGAGGGTGCGCTGAACATGGTGGGTAGGAGATCGCTGGGGCGCCCGTTCGGGTGGCTCTGGGCGGCGTAT
>JAODNG010000368.1 GCA_025465385.1 Pseudonocardiales bacterium | reverse complement strand
CGTCGGCGGGCAGCAGCTCGCGCAGCGCGGCGAGCAGGTCGGTGTCGCTGCCGGACCCGGTCTCGATCACCGCAAGGCCGGCGGTCGCGTGCGGCACCCAGACGTGCAGCAGGCCATCACCGGCAGTGGCCCGGTGCAGGAAGGCTTGGCAGTCCTTGGTCAAATCATGGACCTGTTCACGCGAGCCGGTCTCGATGCGAATCTGCTCGGTATGCACGGTCGTACGGTAATCGTGTCCTCGTGTTCCGGACGAGCTCAGGGTGCGCCGGGAAACGGCACCGTCAGCGGTGTAGCACCCGCGGTTGCCCGCCAGCGGGTCGCCCGCACGGCTGCGTCGGTCAGTGCCTCCAGCGCGGTCCCGCGCAGGTCCGCATCAGCCGGACTGCGCTCGACCACCGAGCGCCACGCCGCGGCTGCGTCGGTCTCCGCGGTGATCGCCAGCCGCAGCGCGGAGGCGGCATCGGTGACCGGTTCTGGGGTGAGGTAGCCCGGTTCTGGTGGCACTGGCGTAGCACCCGCGTCGATCAGGATCCGTTGCGTGGCGTCCCGCCGAGCCTGATGGGCGATACCGGCCTCGTCGAGCCGGCGGCTCAATGCATCCGGCAGAAATGCCCCGACGAGCCCGTAAACCCACACCGCCGCATGCTCAGCCCCAACGCTCCCTGCAACGCCCCGACCGGCACCTGGGGTCCAGACCGGTATGGGTACATATCGGGCCTCAAAGGTGTCTCTTTGTCCCGATGTGTCTCCCTGTCGGGGCGTGGGCGTCTCATGAGAGCAGCGCCACGTGGGTCGCGCAGCAGGCGGCTACCGATGCGAGCAGCGCGGCGCGGTACCCAGGGAGTGTGACGACCAGTCCGGCCGCTTCGTCTTGGGCCGCGCGCGCCGCCTGAGCCAACGCCGTCCGCGCTGCGGAAACATCGGTAGTGGCGGCCACGGGTGCAGCCGGCGCGGGCACCGGCGGCGAGACGGCGCTGGGGGAGGCCGGGCCAGGCCGGACCCGGCGCAGCTCGGCGCGCAGCGCCGTGGCATGCGTCATCCGGTCCTCAGCGAGCGCCCTCGCTGAGGCAGCCAACGCCGGGTTGGCTTGAGCCTCCGTCTGGCCTACCGCGTGCGCCAGCGCCGCGTCAGCCTCGGCGCGCCGGGCTGGTGACTCGAGCGGATCGGGCCCCGTGGGTGCCCGTGCCGATGGGTTGCAGCCGGTCAGCGCTGCCGGACCGGCTACCAGCAGCGCGGTGCCGATGGCCAACACGCCACGACGGCTGGGACGGGCTGCTGGCACGGTCGGCCATCTTGCCAGCAGCCCTGGTTTGCTGCGGGCTCAGCACCGTGATCCACTTGGCGCAGCGTGGTTCCGCGACGCGATACCCTAGGTAATCCCGACCGGGTCATGCCGCGTTGGTGTATCGCCGCGTTACCACATTGTAGAGAGACAGTCACTTCTAGTCAGGAGGCCACGGTGACCGCGCAGCCCGCGAACCTCGGCTCAGCAATCGAGTCGGTGGTGCGCGACGCGGTGGCTGATGTGGGGTTCGATCTGGAGAGCTTGGAGGAGATGCGGATAGGCCAGCGCTGGGTGATCCGGGTAATCGTTGATTCGGACGCCGGCGTGGGGCTGGACGACATCGCCGCCGTGAGCCGCGCGGTGTCGCTGGCCTTGGACGAGCGCGATGAGCTGATGGCCGGGCCCTACACCCTTGAGGTGACTTCGCCCGGAGTTGACCGGCCGCTGACCCACCCGCGGCACTGGCGGCGCAACCGGCTCCGGCTGGTTCGAGCCACACTGGTAGCCGGTGGAGAGTTGATCGGTCGGATCGGTGACTGCGATGACGAGGGCGTCACGCTGCTGGCGTCGGGATCCCTGCGCCGGGTGCGCTACACGGAGCTGAGCCGCGCGGTGGTCGAGGTGGAGTTTCGCCACCCGCCCGCTACCGAGCTCGCTGCGCTCGACGGCGCGAGCCGGCAGGATTGGGAGGAACGGTGAACGTCGACATCGCCGCGCTACGCGCCATCGAACGGGACAAGGACATCTCTTTCGATACGGTTCTCGAGGCAATCGAGACGGCGCTGCTGACCGCGTACAAGCACACCGACGGCCATCAACCGCACGTTCGCATTGACGTCGACCGCAAAAGCGGCCTCGTCCGGGTCCTCGCGCAGGAGCTCGACGAGGACGGCAACGTCAGCCAGGAGTGGGACGACACCCCCGAAGGGTTCGGCCGGATCGCGGCCACCACCGCCCGCCAGGTGATTTTGCAACGGCTGCGTGATGCCGAACACGAACGTACCTTCGGCGAGTTCTCGGCCAAGGAAGGCGAGATCGTCGCCGGGCTCGTTCAACGTGACGCGCGGGCCAACGCCCGTGGCGTGGTGGTGGTCCAGATCGGCGAGACCGAGGGCGTGATCCCGCCGGTGGAGCAGGCTCCCAAGGAAACCTACCGCCACGGTGAGCGGATCAAGTGCTACGTGGTCGGCGTATCCCGGGGAATGCGCGGACCGCAGATCACCCTGTCTCGCACGCATCCCAACCTGGTCCGCCGGCTGTTCGCCCTGGAGGTTCCCGAGATCGCCGACGGGACCGTGGAGATTCCCGCGGTAGCCAGGGAAGCGGGGCATCGCTCCAAGATCGCCGTCCGGTCGACCATCGCAGGAGTCAATGCCAAGGGCGCCTGTATCGGACCTATGGGCCAGCGGGTCCGCAATGTGATGAGTGAGCTGGGTGGCGAGAAGATCGACATCATTGATTATGCCGAGGACCCCGCGACATTCGTGGGAAATGCGTTGTCCCCGGCGAAGGTCATCTCGGTACAGGTGATCGATGCCCGAGCTAAGACGGCCCGGGTCGTCGTCCCCGATTTCCAGCTGTCGCTTGCGATTGGCAAGGAAGGCCAGAACGCCAGGCTTGCTGCCCGGTTGACCGGATGGAAGATCGACATTCGAAGCGACGCGGACCCGATGGCATCCCCACCGGCCGGCGTTGCGCGCGCTGAGGTACCGGTCACCAATGCCGGTTCTCCGCCCGCGGCCGGGACGCGCTAGAATTGTGGAGGCCTCCCGTCGGGGGACGGTCTACGCCTGCCCGGATGATGTTCGGCGCTGCCGCCGCGAGCGGCCCGCCGAGCCAGTCCGGACCTGCGTGGGTTGCCGGACCAAGACGGCGGCTTCCGGATTGCTGCGTGTGGTGGCGGTGGATGGGACCCTAGTCCCGGACCCGCGGCGTCGGTATCCAGGTCGAGGTGCGTGGGTGCATCCCGATATCGGATGCTTGCGTCTAGCCGAGCGGCGCCGGGCCTTCCCGCGGGCGTTGCGCTCCGCGGGTGCGCTCGACACCGTAGCGGTGTACGCCTTCCTCACCTAGCCGTTCGCCAGACGCGTGAGGTTCTCGGTTCGCCGAGGACGTGCCGACGCCGGGACCGCCCCGGTGCGCGGTCGACACAGAGAGCAGGTCGATTCCGAAATGTACCCGCAGTCGTGAAGCACTGACAGCGATGAACATGTACTAGTAACGGGGTCGAGCGGGGTTGCCGCCGGCTCCATCAGTAAGGAGAGCAGTGGCAGGTAAGGCCCGCGTGCACGAGCTCGCGAAAGAGCTCGGTGTCACCAGCAAAGACGTTCTCAAGAAACTCGCCGATCTCGGCGAGTATGTGAAGTCCGCCTCTTCAACGGTGGAGGCACCGGTCGCCCGCAAGCTTCGCGACTCGTTTCCCTCCGATGTGGGCAAGCAGTCCCACGCCAACGGCGCATCGACCAGCGGTCGCGGACCCTCTGGTGGGATGTCCCCCGCAGCTGGTGGAATCGCTGCCAAGCCCGGTCCTGCACCGGTGCCCGCCCGTCGACCGGAAGAAACGTCCGCTCCGGGGCTTCCCCGAGTGTCACCAGGAGTGTTTCCGGGGGCAACTCCACCAGCGCCTCCGCAGCGCGCGACCCCAGTGGAGCACCGGGTAGCTGCTCAGCCCCCTGCCGTCGAGGAGCCCCCGGCTCCGCCGAACCGGCCGGCGGCACCTGTGCGCCCAGCGGCGGAACGTCAAGTGGCTCCTCAACGGCCGCCGGCCGATCAGCGGCCGGGTGTACGGCCCGAGGATCCAGGAGCCGCCCGTCCGCGGTTGCCGAAGCCGGGTCCGCGGTCCCCGCGGGTAGGCAACAATCCCTTCGGCGTCGGCAGTTCCGCGCCGCCGCGTTCGTCGGGACAGCGACCAGCACCACCCGCGAGTCCACCTGGACCCAGCAGCATGCCTCCCCGCCCAGGCGGAGGTAACCGCCCGAGCACGAGCCGCAGCGGCCCACCCGGCAGCGGCGGACCGCGGCCGAATCCCGGCATGATGCCGCCCCGGCCGCCCAGCCCGGGAACAGGTCCGAGTCGGCCGGGGCGTCCCGGCGCAGGTGAAGGCGCGCGCGGCGGCCCTGGTGGTCCTGGCGGAGGTGCCCGCGGTGGCCCCGGTCCCCGTGGTGGGGGTGGCGGTTTCCGCGGCGGCGGTGGCGGCGGTGGTGGAGGTGGTGCTCCCGGCGGTCCCGCTGGCGGCGGCGCTCCCGCTGGCGGCGGTTTCCGCGGCGGACCAGCGCGTCCGGGAGGCGGTGCGCGTGGCCGCGGCGGCGCGGCGGGTGCATTCGGTCGGCCCGGTGGCCCTGCGCGCAAGGGCCGCAAGTCCAAGCGGCAGAAGCGCCAGGAGTTCGACAACATGCAGGCCCCGTCGGTCGGCGGTGTCCGGCTGCCGCGCGGTGGCGGCGAGGTTATCCGGCTGCGTCGGGGATCCTCGCTCACTGACTTCGCCGAGAAGATCGACGCCAATCCGGCTGCGTTGGTGCAGGCGTTGTTCCACCTGGGCGAGATGGTGACGGCGACCCAGTCCGTCTCCGACGACGTGCTCGAGCTGCTGGGCCAGGAGATGAATTACAAGATCCAGGTCGTCAGCCCAGAGGACGAGGATCGGGAGCTATTGGAGTCCTTCGATCTGTCTTACGGTGAGGATTCCGGTGACGAGAACGATCTCGCGTTCCGGCCTCCGGTGGTCACCGTGATGGGTCACGTCGACCACGGCAAGACTCGCCTACTTGACACCATCCGCCAGGCGAACGTGATGGGCGGCGAGGCCGGTGGCATCACCCAGCACATCGGCGCCTACCAGGTCGCCACCGAGCTGGAGGGGGTGGAGCGGCTGATCACCTTCATCGACACCCCGGGCCACGAGGCATTCACCGCTATGCGGGCCCGCGGTGCGCGCTCGACCGACATCGCGGTGCTGGTGGTGGCCGCCGATGACGGAGTCATGCCGCAGACGGTAGAGGCGATCAACCACGCCAAGGCGGCTGGTGTGCCAGTCGTGGTGGCGGTGAACAAGATCGACAAAGAGAACTCGGACCCCACTCGGATCCGTGGTCAGCTCACCGAATACGGGCTGGTGCCAGAGGAGTATGGCGGCGACACCATGTTTGTCGATGTCTCCGCCAAGCTGGGCACCAACATCGACTCGCTGCTAGAAGCGATCTTGCTCACCGCGGATGCATCGTTGGATCTGCGGGCCAACCCCGACATGGAAGCCCAGGGGGTGGCGATCGAAGCGCATCTGGACCGCGGTCGTGGTCCGGTGGCGACCGTGCTGGTGCAACGGGGCACGCTTCGGGTGGGTGACTCGGTGGTGGCGGGTGACGCCTACGGCCGGGTCCGCAGGATGGTGGACGAACACGGCGATGACGTCATCGAGGCGCTGCCCTCGCGACCGGTGCAGGTCCATGGGTTCACCTCGGTGCCGGGTGCGGGTGACAACTTCCTCGTCGTTGAGGAAGACCGCATCGCCCGCCAGATCGCCGACCGCCGGCGCACCCGGGAGCGCAACGCTGACCTCGCCTCGCGGCGCCGTCGGGTCAGTCTGGAAGATCTGGACCAGGCGCTGAAGGAGACCAGCGAACTCAACCTGATCCTCAAGGGCGACAACTCCGGAACCGTGGAGGCTCTGGAGGACGCCCTGATGAAGATCGACGTCGGCGATGAGGTGGAGCTGCGGGTCATCCACCGCGGGGTCGGTGGCATCACTGAGGGCGACGTCAACCTCGCCATCGCGGACAACACCATCGTGCTCGGGTTCAACGTCCGGGCCGACGGTAAGGCCACCGCACTGGCCAACCGCGAGGGTGTTGAGATCCGTTATTACTCGGTGATCTATCAGGCGATCGATGAGATCGAGCAGGCGCTGAAGGGCATGCTCAAGCCGGAGTACGAGGAGGTGGCGCTGGGTCGTGCCGAGGTCCGCGAGGTCTTCCGGTCGTCCAGGGTCGGAACCATCGCCGGCTGCATGGTCACCTCAGGCGAGATCAAGCGCAACGCCAAGGCCCGGCTGCTTCGGGACAACGTGGTGGTCCGTGAGGATTTCACGGTGTCCTCGCTGCGCCGGTTCAAAGATGACGCATCATCGGTCCGGGAAGGTTTCGAGTGCGGCATCACGCTCTCGTCCTTCCACGACCTCCGGGTCGGCGATGAGATCGAGACCTACGAGATGCGGGAGAAGCCCCGCGCCTGATCGTTTGCTGGGGTTGGTGGCCCCGCCAAGGACCACCAACCCCAGCAGCGGTGATCTTCCAGGACCGCCTGTGCGCGGTGGTCCTCACCAGCTATCAACCGGTGGTGAGTGGTGTACGTCGGCGCTGTGGAGTTGGACGTCCTGTTCGGCGACGTCCACTCCCTGAAGCAGAAGCGCTCGCTGGTGCGACCGGTGATCGCCGAGCTCCGGCGACGCTTCGAAGTCGCGGCGGCCGAGGCCGGGCATGTGGACCTGCACCGGCGATCTTTGATCGGGGTGGCCGCCGTTGCAGCCGACGCCGGCCACGTGCGGGAGGTGCTCGCCGCATGCGAGCGCTTGGTGGCCGGACGGCCCGAGCTGGACCTGCTGTCGGCCCGGCACCGGATACTGGGTCCAGATGATGATTAGCGCGAGAGGACAACGCTGCGATGGCCGACCCCCCAAGGGCGCGACGGCTCGCCAAACGGATCGCCAAGATCGTCGCATCCGGCTTGGAACACGAGGTCAAGGATCCGCGGCTGACGATGGTGACGATCACTGATGCAAAGGTCACCGGCGATCTGCGGGACGCGACGGTCTACTACACGGTGCTTGGCGAGAGCGTCGATAAGCCGCCGGATACTGCCGGAGCAGCCGCCGCACTGGCGAGTGCGACCGGAGTCTTGCGTTCCCTTGTCGGACGTGAAACAGGCGTCCGGTTCACTCCTACCCTGACCTTCCGCTGCGACGACATCCCAGACGGGGTGCGCCGGATCGACGAGTTGCTGGCGCAGGCGCGCGATGCTGATGCGAAGGTTGCCAGCATCGCCGCGGACGCGTCGCCCGCCGGTGATCCCGACCCGTACCGCCCCCCACGGGACGTTGCCGAAGACGATGACTGACCGCAGCCGCGACCGGGACTTGTGGGATCTGGAACTAGCCGCCGCCGCAGCGGTTGTCGGCCGCGCCAAGGACGTCACATTGGTTGCCCACGTGCAACCCGACGCCGACGCGCTGGGTAGCGCGCTGGCTTTGGGCATGGCACTTCGCCGGCGCGGCGCCACAGTGCGGGTTACTTTCGGTGAGGCAGGACAGACCCCGCAATCGCTGCGGGCGCTGGACGTCGCCGATCTGATCGTGTCTCCAGGCCAGGTACCGGCGCGGCCGGAGCTGCTCGTCGCCCTCGACACGGCGAGCCGGAGCCGGCTGGGCTGCCTCGCAGATCGGGTAGACACCGCAGGCGCCGTGCTCGTGATCGACCACCACGCCACCAACGGAGGATTCGGGACCCACCATCTGGTTGATGCCGGCGCGGAGGCTACCGCGGTGCTCGTCCTGGAGCTGCTAGACAAGCTGGAGATACCGCTGGACGAGCCGATCGCGCGTTGCCTCTACGCTGGTCTGGTCACCGACACCAGCTGCTTTCGGCGCGCCGACCCTGGCACTCACGCGATCGCTGCCCGGCTGTTGGCCGCGGGCGTTGATCCCAACGCCCTCACCCGGGAACTACTGGACACCCACCCCTTCGGCTGGTTGGCCATGCTGGGAGCGGTTCTCGGTCGGGCCCGATTCGAGCCGACATCGGCCCAGGGCCTCGGACTGGTACACACCACGGTGCGGTTGGCCGACACAGCGGGCCTGCGCCGCGAGGAGGTCGAAGCCGTAGTGGATCTCGTGCGGACCACGTCGGAGGCCGAGGTCGCCGCGGTGATCAAGGAAGCCGGTCCGGACCGATGGACGGTGTCGCTGCGCGCTCAGCAGCGCCTCGATGTCTCCGCCGCCGCGGCCGAGTTCGGCGGTGGCGGTCACCGCCTCGCGGCTGGCTTCACGGCCGACGGCAGTGCTGAGGACGTGCTGGACGCGCTGCGTCGGGCCCTGCACCGCGCGCCCCTGGCCTGACCCGGGCACACCGCACCTGCAACGTCACGCCGCTGAAGTTCGGTAAGGTCAGCGGCCCGCCGCGGAAGCGCAACCGCCACCGTCGCCAAATCGGCACCGCCTCGAAACCGTGGGAGACAGTCATGGGTATGGCTCCAGAATTTCCGGTGACCGCAACGGGCTACGAGTCGGTGCTATCGGCCGTCATCGAGCGATCGGTCGGCCCGCAAGCCGCCGAGATCGACCGGACCGGGGCCTTTCCACGCGAGGGTGTGCAGGCCCTCGGGGAGGCTGGCCTACTCGGCCTGCTCAGCGCGCGCAATGTCGGGGGTGGTGGCGAGTCACTCGAGGCGGCCGCACACGTCATCGAGACGGTGGGTGCTAGGTGCGCTTCGACCGCCACAGTGATGTTGATGCACTATGCGGCGGTTGCCGTCATCGAAGCCCATGGGCCGCAGGACGTCCGTCGCCTGATCGCCCGCGGCGATCATCTGAGCAGCCTGGCGTTCTCCGAGGTCGGCTCCCGCAGCCACTTCTGGGCGCCGATCGGCACTGCCAAAGCCGGCGACGGCGACACCGTCGCGCTCGACGCCCGCAAGAGCTGGGTGACCTCTGCTGGGCACGCCGACAGCTACGTGTGGTCGAGCCGGCCGCTGGCTTGCCAGAAAACGGCTGCGGGAGGCGCCATGACCCTGTGGCTGGTACCTGGCAAGGCGGCCGGGCTGCGGGTGGCGGCCAAGTTCGACGGCCTGGGCCTGCGCGGCAGCGCCTCCAGCCCGGTGTCCGGGGTGAATGTGATGGTGCCCGCCGACGCCCGGCTAGGGAACGACGGAGCGGGGTGGGACATCGCGATGGTCACTGCATTGCCAACCTTGCTGGTACTCAACGCGGCACTGTCGCTGGGCATCATGGAGGCACTGGTCGCCGAAGCCGGCGCACACCTCGCCCGCAGCCGGCTGCAGCATCTCGACGAGACGCTCGTCGAGCAGCCGGTTTCCCGGGCAGCATTCGCCCGGCTGCGCATCCGGACCGACGGCGTTCGGGCGTTCCTGCGGGACACCCTGGAAGCCTTGGCCACCGGGCGTGACGACGCGACGCTTCGGGTGCTGGAGGTCAAGGCGGTAGCGGCGGAGGCAGCATCAGAGGTCGCTGACGGGGCGCTGCAGTTGTGTGGTGACGCCGCGTTTCGCAAGGAGCTCGGTATCGAGCGGTTGTTCCGCGATGCGCTCGGGGCCCGGGTGATGGCGCCCACCACCGAGGCGTTGCACGACTTCGTCGGCCGGACCTGCCTTGGACTGCCGCTGTTCGACGCAGCCCGTGCGTGACGACGCGGCGAGCGCCGGTGGGGTCATGACTGCTGCGTTGGCGCCGGGTGGCCTGGTGGTGGTGGACAAGCCAGCCGGGATGACGTCGCATGACGTCGTCGCCCGGCTGCGCCGGTTGCTGGGCACTCGCCGGATCGGGCACGCCGGCACGTTGGATCCGATGGCCACCGGCGTGCTGGTCTGCGGCGTGCAGCGGGCCACCAAGCTGCTGGCGCATCTCCCGCTGGAGCCGAAGGTCTACCGCGCCACGGTGCGCCTGGGCATGTCCACCGACACCGACGATGCCGAAGGCGAGCGCAGCTACGGCGCCGATGCGTCCGCGGTGGCTGAGCAGGAGATCCTCGCGGGCATCGCGGATCTGCGCGGCGCAAGCGAGCAGGTTCCCAGCACCGTGAGCGCGATCAAGGTTGATGGCAAGCGGGCCTACGCGCTGGCTCGGGCCGGTGAGCAGGTGCTGTTGCCCGCCCGTCCGGTGACCGTGTCCCGGTTCGAGCTTCTCGCCCTGCGTCGCGGCGACGGCGTGACCGACCTCGACGTCCTGGTGGAATGCAGCGGTGGCACCTACGTCCGGGCGCTGGCCAGGGACCTCGGGGCGGCGTTGAGGGTAGGTGGACATCTCACCGCGCTGCGCCGCACCCGGGTGGGTCCCTACGGCCTGGACGTCGCCCGCACGCTGGAGGAGCTGTCGGCCCAACCGCGGTTAGGTGCGGAGCTCGATGAAGTCGTGGGTACCGTGTTCAGCCACCGCGCCGTGGACACCCAGCAGGCGTGGGTATTAGCTCATGGTGGATCGCTGCCGGCGGTCGGGCTGATCGCAACGCACGCCGCGATCGACCCGAATGGACACGCCATCGCGCTGCTCACCGAGCGCGACGGCCACGCCCGACCGGTGCTGGTGCTTCGCCCCGCGGGCGACTGAGCTCGATCGCGCCGGTCTGAGTTAACCTCGGTGCTTGTGCAGCGCTGGCGCGGAATAGAGGCTATCCCGAGCGGATGGGGCCGCAGTGTGGTCACCATCGGGGTCTTCGACGGGTTGCACCGCGGTCACGTCCAGCTGGTGGGTCACGCGGTTCGCAGAGCCCGCGAGATGGGTGTTCCCAGTGTATTGATGACCTTCGACCCACACCCGTCTGAGGTGGTCCGGCCCGGCAGCCATCCAGCGCAGCTGACGACCCTTCGTCGCCGGGCAGAGCTGGTCGAACAGCTTGGTGTCGAGGTGTTTCTGGTGCTGCCCTTCACCGTCGAATTGTCCCGGATGCCAGCCGACGAGTTCGTCCACACGGTGCTCGTCGAGCGCCTGCACGTGGCAGAAGTGGTGGTGGGTGACAACTTCACCTTCGGGCATAAAGCGGCCGGCGACATCGAGCTGCTGCGGTCCCTGGGCCGGCGGTTCGGCTTCACCGCCGCAGGCGTGGGGCTGCTTTCCCAGGGCGAGCTGACCTTTTCGTCGACCTACATCCGCTCATGCATCGACGCCGGTGACGTGGTAGCCGCTGGCACCGCCCTGGGCCGGCCGCACCGGGTCGAGGGGATCGTGGTCCGCGGCGACCAGCGTGGCCGCAGCCTGGGTTACCCGACGGCGAACCTGTCGACCGCACGGTATGCCGCGATCCCCGCCGACGGTGTGTACGCGTGCCGTTTCGTGCACCGCAGTCGGG
>JAODNG010000351.1 GCA_025465385.1 Pseudonocardiales bacterium | reverse complement strand
GGATCGCGCAGCAGTTGACCGCGGACGAACCCGGATCGACCCGCGGTGGACGTCACCGGGGACAGCAGTCGCGCGGTGATGGTGCGGCGATGGGGATTGCGCTTGCCCAGCGCGAGCCGGATCAGCGGCCTGACCAGTACCTCGAAAACCACGAGCGCGCTGATCGGATTGCTCGGTAGCAGAAAGGTGGGCACCGAGTCCGGGCCCAACCGGCCGAAACCCTGGACGGACCCGGGATGCATCGCGACTCTTCCCGCATCTAGTGGGCCGAGCTCGGCCAGCGCGGCGCACAGCTCGTCACCCGCCGCCCCGCCGACCGCGCCGGTCACCACCACGATCTCCGACACCAGCAACCGGCCCTCCACCGCCTCGCGCAGCCGGGACGGATCGCTGGGCACGATTCCGACTCGATGCACTTCGGCGCCGGCGTCGCGGGCGGCCGCGGCCAGCGCGTAGGAGTTGATGTCATAGACCTGCCCAGCGCCCGGGGTACGTTCGACGTCGACGAGTTCCTCACCGACCGACAGCACCGACAGTCGCGGCCGCGGGTGCACCCGTACCTTGGCCCGTCCGACCGCGGCAAGCAGCCCCACCTGCGCCGGGCCGATCACCGCGCCGGGACGTACCGCGACATCGCCGGTCTGCACATCCTCCCCGATGCGGCGCACGTAGGCCTTCGACGGCACCGACCGCGCCACGGTGACCCGGGCCGCATGAGCCCCCCCGTCCTCGGTATGCCCCAGCGGGACCACCGCGTCAGCCAGGGTGGGCAACGCCGAGCCGGTGGCCACCCGGACAGCCTGACCGGGCTGGAGCCGCAACGGCTGCCGGGAGCCGGCCGCAATCTCGCCGACTACCGGCAACGTCACGGGGACCTCCGTGACGTCCACACTGCGCACCGCATACCCGTCGACCGCTGCCTGATCGAAGCCGGGCAACGCACGTTGCGCCACGACCTCCTCCGCGCAGAGCATTCCCTGCGCCTCGGAGATCGCCACTCGCACGGGTTCGGGACGCACCGCAGCGTCCAGCACCCGGCCGAGCTGCTCGTCGAGCGACCTCACGGGTTCTCCTGCTCCAACCTGTCGCGTAGCCAGCTGCGCAGCTCAGGACCCATGTCAGGATCCTTCAGGGCGAAGTCCACCGACGCCCGCAGCAATCCGCCCGGGTTCCCGAGGTCGTGACGCCCGCCGCGGTGCACCACGACGTGCACCGGGTGGCCCTCGTCGATCAGCAGCGCGATGGCGTCGGTGAGCTGCAGCTCACCGCCGGCGCCGGGAGCGATCCGGTGCAACGCATCGAACACCGCACGGTCCAGCAAATACCGGCCGGCCGCCGCGAAGGTCGACGGTGCCGCTTCGGGCGCCGGCTTCTCCACCATCCCGCGCACGCGCTTGACATCCGGCTCATCCGTATCGTCGATCGTGAAGACCCCGTAGGCGGAGATCTGCTCGCGGGGGACGTCGAAGGCACACAGCACGCTGCCTCCGTGCCGCTGCCGGATCGCGGCCATCGTGATCAGCACCCCGGTGGGCAAGATCAAGTCGTCGGGCAGCAGGACGGCTACCGCGTCGTCGGAGTCGTCCAGCAGCGGTTCAGCACAGCCCACCGCATGCCCCAGCCCGAGCGGCTTGTGCTGTACCGCGACTTCGGCCTTGATCAACTCAGGGGCCCGGCGCACCTTGGCGAGCAGCGTTTCTTTGCCGTGCCCTCGCAGCCCGGCTTCCAGATCCGGGTTGGGGTCGAAGTGCGCGGCCACCGACTCCTTGCCTGGGGACACGACGAGCACCAGTCGTTGCGCTCCAGCCTGGGCCGCCTCCGCCGCGACGTACTCGATCGCGGGAGTGCCGACCACCGGTAGGAGTTCCTTGGGCACGGTCTTGGTCGTCGGCAAGAACCTGGTACCGAGCCCGGCCGCTGGCACGATTGCAGTGCGGACCGCACCGCGCCCAACCGGTCGCATCGCTGAGGAACTCATGACGCCCGACCCTATCGGCCCACCCGACGCACCTGCTGCGACGTCCACCCGGCCCCACATGGAGACTTGACGGACCCTATAGGGGGCTAGATAACCCCGATAAGTCTCCATGTCGGGCGGTTACGTGGACGAGAGCGGCAAGTGGGAGTTGCGGCGGCGGTTGGTGGCGGCGCGGCGGGGGGTGCCGGCTGCGGTTCGGGAAGTAGAGGCGGCGGCACTGGCGTCGGTGCCGCTGCCTGGACGGCCCGGCACGGTCTGCGCGTACTGGCCGGTCGGCTTCGAACCGGGCTCACGGGAGCTGCTCGACGGTCTGGTGCGCCGCGGCTCCCGGGTGTTGCTGCCGGTGGTCGATTCATTGGGGCCGCTGCAGTGGGCCGAGTACACCGGCGCCGGCTCGCTACAGCGCGGCCCGCTGGGGTTGCTTGAACCGACCGGTCCCCTGCTGGGCTGCGCGGCGATCGCCGCTGCCGTCCTGGTCCTGGTGCCGGCACTTGCCGTGGACAGGACCGGGGTACGGCTCGGCCGCGGCGGTGGGCACTACGACCGGACACTGCCGTTGGCGTCGCCGGGTACCCCGTTGGTGGCGATCGTCCGGGACGACGAGATGCTCGCCGCGCTACCCGTACAACCGCATGACATTCCAGTCACCGCAGCCCTGACCCCTGGCCGTGGTCTGATCCCGCTGCCCTTCTAAGCCCAGGGCAGCCGCTGAAACGCGGCTAGCGTCGTGAACTCGACAATGCGGACGTTCCGCCGCGTGAGAAATGTGGGTAGCGTCTAGTTCACGCCTCATAAGCGCGATGGCGCGGCCACCTGAGACCGGACAGGCGGGTGCGGGCGTAAGGCTGTCCTGGCGCTGGTCTTGCTACCATGGGGGTTGGCACTCTCGTGGGCAGAGTGCCAAACAGTGGAGGCGAGACGTGCCGACCTACTCCTACGCGTGCACCGCGTGTGAGCACCGCTTCGACACCGTGCAGAAGTTCACCGACTCGTCGCTGACCGACTGTCCCGAGTGCTCTGGCCGGCTGCGCAAGTTGTTCTCGCCAGTTGGCATCGTGTTCAAGGGCAGTGGCTTCTATCGCACCGACAGTCGCTCCGGCGGTAAACCGCACGAAGGTCAGTCCAGCTCGAACGGCAAGTCCGAATCCGATGCTCATGGCAAGTCAGAGTCCAGTAACGCCAACGGCAAGTCTGAGTCCGGTGCCGACAACAAGTCCGAGTCCCGCACTTCCGAGTCCCGCGGTTCCGAGTCCCGCACTTCCGGCAAATCCACGTCGGAGGCCAAGCCGTCGAAGTCCGGGTCCACTGAGTCGAAATCTGGGTCGGGTTCGGCATCGCCGGCTTCGAGTTCGGCGACCGCCTCCACCTCGTGATCTAGCGCCTCCTGATCCAGCGAAGTTATCCACAGCCGCTCGGTTGTCCACAACCCGTGATGGCGTCCGCCGCTGCCGTGGCCCGATCTGTCTAACGTCGCGATCGTGACGAGATCGGGAGGCCAGCTTGGAGCCATGGCAATGCCGCTGCGGCAGCGGTGGGAAGCGCTGCGGTCCCGGTTCGGTTTCGGCCGAACGCTGTTGCTCCGCCGGGCCATCGCCACGGTGCTCGTCGGGCTCGCTGCGGTGCTGGCCCTGGCTCCAGGTCGGGCAAACTCCGCCGATGATGCTGTGGTGGTCGCTGCCCAGAATCTGGCTGCGGGGACCGTGCTTGAGCCAGCCCTGGTGACGCTGCGCGGCATACCCAAGCAAGCGGTACCCGACGGCGCTGCTCGAGTCCCGTCCGCGGTGCTAGGCCGGACCCTGGCCGCACCGGTCCGACGCGGTGAGCCATTGACCGATGTGCGGTTGACGGGCTCCGATCTCACTCGGGCACTGTCCACGAATCCCGACACGGTGAGTGTTTCGCTGCGGCTGGCGGATCCGGGCGTCGCGGCACTGCTGCGTCCCGGTACCGCAGTCGATGTGGTGACCGTCGGCGAACGTCAGGACGAACCGGTGGTTCTGGCCCGCGGCGCCCGGGTTCTCGCGGTGCTGGAGGCCGGTACTCACACCGGCGAGCGTGCCGGAAAGCTGGTGCTGGTCGCACTCGATCCCATTGCCGCGACGCGGGTCGCAGCAGCCTCAATATCCCAGACGCTCACCGTGACCTTCCGCTGAGCAGGGCAGTCAGATGATGTCATGGTGCGGGGGGCGGTTGT
>JAODNG010000335.1 GCA_025465385.1 Pseudonocardiales bacterium | reverse complement strand
AGGGTGGCCACGTCGAGCCAGGGTGCCCAGTGGTATTCCAGAACCTCGGTGGGGTCGGGCTGCGGCGCGCCGTCGACGCTGCCTACCAGCACCGGGCAGAACTCGTTTTCCACCATGCCGTCGGGGGCCACCGCCCGGTAGCTGAAGTCAGGCAGTGCCACTGCGGAGCGCACCAGCCGCAACCCCAGTTCCTCCCGCAGCCGCCGGGCGACCGCGTCGGCGGATGCCTCACCTGGCAGCGGGTGACCGCAGCAGGTGTTCGTCCATACTCCTGGCCAGGTCCGTTTAGTGACGGCGCGGCGGGTCATCAGCACGGCGCCGGAGGCGTCGAAGACATAGCAGGAGAACGCCAGGTGCAGCGGCGTCGCACCGTGGTGCACCTGGGACTTGGGCAACTGCCCGATCGGCCGGCGGTGCTCGTCGAGCAAGACGACCGGGGCGTCGTCAGGGTTCACGAAGGTTGTCCTGCGCCCACTGGCGCAGCTCCGCCTCGGCCTGCTCGCGGGACAGCGGGCCCCGGTCCAAACGCACCTCCTTGAGGTGTCGCCAGGCCTGACCGACCAGCGGACCCGGCGGCAACCCGAGCAGCTCCATGATCGCGTTGCCGTCCAGGTCCGGGCGCACCGCCGCGAGGTCCTCCTCGGCGCGGATCCGCTCGATACGCGACTCCAGATCGTCATACGTGCGCTGCAGGGCCACCGCTTTGCGACGGTTGCGGGTGGTGCAGTCGGCCCGGACGAGCTTGTTCAGCCGCGGCAGCAGGTCGCCGGCGTCGGTAACGTAGCGGCGCACCGCCGAGTCGGTCCACTCGCCGCCGCCGTAACCATGGAACCGCAGGTGCAGGAACACCAGCGTGGCCACGTCGTCGATGACGCGGGTGGGGTAGCGTAGGGCGCGCAACCGCTTGCGGGCCATCTTGGCCCCGACGACCTCGTGATGGTGAAAGCTCACCCCGCCGGCGGGCTCGTGCCGGCGGGTGGCCGGCTTGCCGATGTCGTGCAGCAACGCCGCCAACCGCAGCACCAGGTCCGGCTCGCCGTCCTCCAGCGTGATCGCCTGCTCGAGCACCGTCAACGAATGGGTGTAGACGTCCTTGTGCTGGTGGTGCTCATCGATCTCCAGGCGCATCGCGGGTACCTCGGGCAGCACGTACTCGGCCAGCCCGGTGTCCACCATCAGCTCAACGCCGGCCCGCGGATTGGCCCCGAGTAGCAGTTTGGACAGCTCCGCGGACACCCGCTCGACGGTGATCCGGCGGATCTCGCCCGCCATCGCAACCATTGCCTCCCGGACCCTGGGGGCCAGGGTGAAGCCGAGCTGGGAGACGAACCGAGCCGCGCGCAACATCCGCAGCGGATCGTCGGCGAAGGACTCCTCCGGCGTCGCGGGAGTGTCCAGCTCACGGCGCGCCAGCGCGGCCATCCCGCCGTGCGGGTCGACGAAGCGGCCGTGGTCTCGCAGCGGCAACTGCACGGCCATCGCGTTGACCGTGAAGTCACGGCGGGCCAGGTCGCCCTCGACCGTGTCACCGAAGATGACGTCGGGATTGCGAGAGACCCGGTCGTAGCGGTCCGCCCGGTAAGTGGTGATCTCACACTGGATGCCGGCCCTGGTCGCGCCGACGGTGCCGAAGGCGATGCCGGTGTCCCACACGGCATCCGCCCAACCCGCCAGGATGGCGCCGATGGCATCCGGTCGGGCGTCGGTGGTGAAATCCAGGTCGGTGCCCAACCTGCCCAACAGCGCGTCACGCACGCTGCCGCCGACCAGGTACAGGCAATGACCGGCCGCGGTGAACCGGGCGGCCAGCTCGTCGGCGACCGGCGCGATCCGGAGCAGCTCCACGATGGCATTGTGCTGCGCGTGGCTCGCGGCCGGGACGCGATTTCCGAGCGCGGAAGGTGAGGGCGACACGAGGAGCGAGGGTAACTCCTCCGCCGCGACGACTGGCCCACGGGCAGGGCGGCGACGCCGATACCATCGGCGCCATGCCTGCGCGCTCCCGTAAGTCCAGCCGTGACAAGGACGCGCGCAAGACACCTGGCCAGGCCAGCGGCAAGAGTCGCTCCGGTCGGATGCGCACCGTGGCGGAGACCTCAGCCGGTGGGCTGGTGGTGGACACCGAGACCGGGCGAGCAGCCGTGATCGGCCGGCTGGACCGGCGTGGCCGGCTGCTGTGGTCGCTACCGAAAGGTCACGTCGAGGACGGCGAGACTGTGGAGCAGGCCGCCGTGCGGGAGGTCGCCGAGGAGACCGGCATCGACAGCGCGGTAGTGGCCGCCTTGGGCAGCATCGACTACTGGTTCGTCGCCGACGATCGCCGGGTGCACAAGACGGTGCACCACTTCCTGCTGCGCGCAGTGGGCGGGGAGTTGTCCGACGCGGACGTCGAGGTCACCGAGGTGGCCTGGGTGGCGCTGGCTGACCTGCCGGCACGGCTGGCCTATGCCGACGAGCGCCGCCTCGTCCAACGCGCCACCACGATGCTCGCGGACTCAGCGTGACGGGCCCGCAGATGAGTACTTTCGGATGAGATACCGGCTCCACCGTGGTGCCGCGGCCGTCCTGGTGATGGTGCTGATCTTGCTGGGCCCTGGCGTCGCGGCGGCGCAAACGATGGGACAACCGGACCGTCCGAACGTGCTGGCTCGACTTGAGCTGTCCAGTGTGTCGCCACGGATGGTCACCGCCAGCAGCGCGGCCGTGCTCCGGGTGACCGGCACTGTGGTCAACATCGGGGACCGATCGATCACCAAACTCGCGATCCGCCTGCAACGCGACGAGCCGATCACCTCCGACGACGCAGCCGCACGGGCGGTCGCAGGCGACGCCGAAGCGCCGCACGTCACCCGGTTCCAGCCGCTACCGGTCGATCTCGCCCCGGGCCAGAGCAGCCCGTTTACCCTGGAAGTGCCGCTGCGCGGCGGGACCGACCTGGAGTCGCTAGAGATCACCCAACCAGGCGTGTACCCGGTGCTGGTCAACCTCAACGGAAAGCCGGACTTCGGCGGCGTCGCGCGGCTGGCGTCGGTCCCGCTGCTATTACCGGTGCTCGGGATACCCCCCGCGAGGCCAGGTGAACCACCCGGCCCGGTGCTCGCGCAACCCTCCCAGCCGGCCCCGCTAACCGTGTTGTGGCCGCTGGCCGCCGCACCCGATCGGCTACCGAGCGAGCCCAGCGACCCGGTTCTGCTGCACAGTGACCGCGCCGGGACGGACCCGCTGGCCGCCGACATCGCGCCCGGTGGGCGGCTGGACGGTCTGCTCGGCGCCCTGGAACAGGCGGTGCCACCAGGGTCACCCCTGGGCGCGGCCGTGTGCGTGGCGGTGGACCCGCTGCTGCTGGAGACCCTCGACGGGATGGGCCACGGCTACCGGGTGTCTCACCCGGGCGGGATCAGCGACGGCACCGGTGCGCGGGATGCGCGGACCTGGCTTGATCGGCTACGCGGCGCTGTGCAAGGTCGCTGCGTGCTGCCGCTGCCCTACGCCGATGCCGATCTGGTAGCCCTGTCCCGGGCCGGCCTGACCGACCTGGAGGCGCTGGCCACGAGCACCGGCGCGCGGCTGGTGGGGGACCTGCTCGGGGTGCAGCCACTGACCGGGGTGAGCTGGCCGGTCGGCCAGATGCTCGACGAGCGAACGCTGGCCGACCTCACCGCTCTGCAGACCCACGCCGTGCTGTTGGATCCACGCGGCATCATCCTGGCACCGGCGACCACACCGGCCCCAGCCGACGTGGTCAGCCTGGTTGGTGGCTCTTCAAGCACCACCAACCCCGGCATCGCCATACCGGGCAGCCACGGTGCCACCCCCGTCGGTGTGCTCGTCGACCCGCTGGTGAGCAGCGCACTGGCCAGCACCACGAACCCGTTATCCACCCAGGATGGACTCGGCGCACTGGCATATCGCGCTGCCAGCGGCCGGCCCGTCATGCTGGTCCCGCCGCGCCGCTGGCAGGTCCGCGGTACGGAGGCCACCGCGCTCTTGATCGGTGCCCGGCAACTGCTGGCGGCCGGTTTCGTCGCCCCTCGCGAGCTGCCGACGCTGGCCAGCACCCGTCCCGCCGGTGCCACCGTCGCGGTGACCTACCCGCCACAGGCCGGCGCTGAGGAGATCCCGCCATCGGTCACCGCGGAGGTCCAGCGGGATCGAAACGTCCTACGTGATCTTCAGGTGGCCACCGTCCTGGACCCCGCCGCGAATCTGCGGCCGGCCGCCTTGCTCGACCCGCTGCGGCTCGGGTTGCTCCGTGGTGTGTCCGCGGCCTGGCGCGGGCTGCCCAGCCGGGCCGCCCTGGTCACGAGCGAGGAGAGCAGCCGGCTCGACGAGCTGCGCCGATCGGTGCGGATCGTGCAGCCACCCGGCACCTACAGCCTGGCGGCCTCAGATTCGCCACTGTTGATCACCGTAAGCAATGAGCTCCCGGTCGGGATGCAGGTCCAGCTGAGCCTGTCGGACACCGCCGGGCTGCGATCAGGTGAAGTCGGGTTGCAGCTGGTGCCGGCCCGCAGTACCCGACAGCTGGTCATCCCAGCCAAAGTCAGCCGGGCGGGTCAGTTCAGCGTCGATGCCCGGCTGAGCACCCCGGGCGGCACCCCGCTGGGCGAGCCGAGCACCCTGCAGCTGCGCTCCACCGCGTTCAGCAGGGTTACAGTCGCGCTCACCGCGGGCGCGGGCGCCGCGCTGGTTCTGCTGGTCGCCCGCAGGCTCGTGCGCCGAGTACGCCGAAGACGGGAAGTCGGGTGACGTTGGACACCGCGAACCGCACACAGCTGTCGTCCGATGGCCTGCCCACCGACCGGCCCAAAGAAGGGCCCAAAGAAGGGCCCAAAGAAGGGCTCAGAAAAGGGCACAGAAACGGGAAGAGCTCGTTGGCCGCCGCCACTCGCACCATGGCGGTGGCGACCTTGGTCAGCCGCATCACCGGATTCCTCCGCCAGCTCGCGCTCGCGGCCGTACTGGGGCTGGGCGTGGTCAGCGACTCCTACACGGTCTCCAACACGCTGCCGGCCATGCTCTACGAAATCCTGCTCGGCGGGGTGCTGACCAGCGTGGTGGTGCCGTTGCTGGTGCGCGCCGCGAAGGAGGACGGCGACCGGGGCGAGGCCTACGTGCAGCGGTTGGTCACCGTCGCCTGCGTGGCGCTGGGAGCCGCCAGCGTCCTCGCCGTCGCCGCGGCACCGTTGCTGGCCGTGTTGTTCCTGGGCGACGGCGAGGACGCCAACCCGCAGCTGACCACCATGTTCGGTTACCTGCTACTGCCATTGATCTTGTTCTATGGCCTGTCAGGGCTGTTCGGGGCAATCCTCAACGCCCGTAGCAGCTTCGGACCGCCAGCCTGGGCACCGGTCCTGAACAACATCATCGTGCTGGTGTCGTTAGGGGTTTACGCCCTCGTTCCGGGGGAGATCAGTGTCAACCCAGCGCGGCTCAGTGACCCGAAGTTGCTCGTACTGGGCCTGGGCACGACCGCAGGCATCATTGCTCAGGCACTGGTGCAGATACCCGGATTGCGCCGGGCCGGCTTTGCATTCGGCTGGCGATGGGGGTGGGACTCCCGGCTGACCCAGGCCTGCGGGATGGCCGCCTGGTTCGTGCTCTATGTGCTCGTCGGCCAATTTGGCTTCGTGGTCACCACCCGCTCGGCAGCACAAGGCGATCCCGGCGGGGTGGTGATTTACAGCCTGGTATGGCTGCTCTTACAACTGCCCTATGGCGTGCTCGGCTACTCACTGCTCACAGCGATCATGCCGCGGATGAGCCGAGCTGCGGCTGACGCCGACTGGCGCGGGCTCGTCGAGCACCTGTCGGCGGCTAGCCGTTACCTCATCGTGTCGCTGGTACCGATCACCGTGGTGTTCACGCTTGCTGGCGAGCAGATCGGTGTCGCGCTGTTCTCGCTGGGTAAGGCGGGCAGCAACGCCGAGCGACTCGGTACCGCGCTGGCGGTTTCCGCCTTTGGTCTACTGCCGTATGCGGTGACGATGTTGCAGCTACGGGTCTTCTATTCGATGGCCGACGCACGCACCCCAACGATGATCAACGCCGTTATGGTGGCCGTGAAGGTGCCGCTGCTGCTGGCATGCCCGGTGTTCCTCGACGACGCCGACGTGGTGCTCGGGCTCACCGCGGCCAACTCGCTGTCATGCGTGGTGGGCGCCATGGTCGGGCAGGTGTGGCTGCGCCGGCGACTCGGCCGGGTGGAGACCAAGCGCAGTTTGCTCACCTTGCGCAACTGCCTGGTGAGCGCAGTGCCCGCCGTGGCTGCGGTACTCGCCCTGCGTGCCGTGACCGACTTCAACGGCGTGGCCGGCGCCTGGCTTGACTTGGTGCTCACGACAGTGATCGTCGGCGTCGTGATGGGCCTCGCTTTGATCGGCCTGCGGACGCCAGAGCTCAGCGATGCGATGCGCTCCTCAGTCTTCGCGGGGTTACGTCCAATTGCCGACCCGGTCGGCGGTAGTCCGATTGTCGGCGCGGCCGCCGGTACTCACTCA
>JAODNG010000302.1 GCA_025465385.1 Pseudonocardiales bacterium | reverse complement strand
GGTCGTTGGGTGGTGGGTAGGGTGCGCTGGGCCAGGCCGGTGGTGTTGTGGGAGGTGGCCGGTGGCGTGGATCGAGCGGACTGCGTATCCACGCCTGTCTGGATCGCCGTCTGCCCGCGAATTGGCGGAGGTTTTCACGCCGTCGGCTGACGAGTTGGCGTGGGTACAGGCCAGGACCATCTCGGATTACCATCGGCTGGCGCTGCTGGTACTGCTGTTGTGTTACAAGCGGCTGGGTTTTTTCCGCCGCACCACGACCACGACTCGTCAGGCAGATAACGGCGCACCGTGCGCCGGTTGAGCTTCAGATGCCGGGACCCTGGCCGAGATCGACCAACACGGTCACCGGACAGAAGATAGGTTGTTAAACGGAAGCTACGGGCAGGCCACAGACCGCTGAACAGCCACAACACGCACTCATGGCAGGCTTCCGGCATCCCGGCTGGTCCCAGCGCCCACGCCGGGGCACAGAAGACCATGCGCCGGCTATCGGGCCAGGTCGACGAGTGGCGCAACCTACGGACGAACGCTACCGTTGATCAGCTGCTCGATCGTCACTTCGAGCTCGCCGAGCTAGGGGTGAACACTCTCGCGCATTACCGCAGTCTGGCGGAGAAACACATCCGGTCACTGATCGGCTCGGTGAAGATGGGAGCACTCGACGGCGATCTGTTCGACTCCTTCTACGCCACACTCCGGCGCTGCCGGGACCACTGGGCCAACGCCGGCGCATCGACCACCGAACCGACGGCCCGCACCAGTGCGACAACCGCTGCGAGGCCCACCTGTGCCGGCCGCCGTCGAACGGAAGCATCCGGTACATCCACTTCATCCTCAGCGGCGCGTTGCGGGCCGTGCGGTGGCCCTGGATCGCTACCAACCCCATCGCCCAGGCGGTCCCGCCTCCCCAGCCCAAGCCAAACCCGCAGCCACCCACCGCAGAGCAGGCTGCACGGATTCTCCGGGAAGCCTGGCAGGACCCGGATTGGGCCATGCTGATTTGGCTGACCACCGAGCGGTCGTAGCGGGCGATTCTCGACCTGTTCGACGAAGCGTTCGGCTGACAATCCCAGTGGGACACGGCAGCAGGCCAGCGGGGTGCCCGTCCGGCTTCGGGTTGATCACGGGGTTTGGCAGGGTGGCCGCGTGAGCATTCGCTACCCCGCCCCGCTGGGACCCGGCGACCGCATTGCGGTGACCTCACCCTCGGCTGGTGTGGGTGGGGGGATGCGGCCCCGGCTGGAATTTTGCATTAGGCACCTGCGCGACTTGGGTTATGAGGTCCTCGTCGGCGACTGTATGGACGGATCCGGTGTCACCAGCGCCCCCGCGCCCGCTCGGGCCGCCGAGCTCACCGCGATGCTCGTCGACCCGGCGATCCGCGCCGTGGTGCCGCCCTGGGGTGGGGAGTTGGCCATCGACTTGCTGCCGCTGCTCGATTTCGAGGCGATCAGCGCGGCGGAGCCGACGTGGCTGGTGGGTTATTCCGATCTCACGACGGTGATGGTGCCCCTGACACTGCGTACCGGGATCGCGACCCTGCACGGCAGCAACCTCATGGACACCCCGTGCGCGGTGCCCGAGCCGTTGTTGGCGTGGCCCTCCGCGGCCACCGCGCCCGCCGGAAGCGTGCTGCGGCAGGGTGCGGCGACGGCTTACCGCAGCGGCCGGCACGACCACTACGCTTTCCACCCGCAGGTGCGGGAGATGACGCTTAATACTCCGGGGCGGTGGAAGCTGCTCGGCGTGCAGGATCGTGCGGCGGCGAAGGTCTGCGCAACAGGACGGATGATCGGCGGTTGTTTGGAGACGGTGTCGATGCTGCCCGGTTCGCCCTACGGCGATGTTGCCGATTTCGCCGCGCGACACGCGCCCGAGGGGTTGCTTGTCTATGTCGAAGTCGCCGAGGCTGAGGCTGTCATGGCGGCGCGAATGTTGCACCATCTGCGCCTCGCCGGCTGGTTTGACCGCGCCAACGCCGTGCTTGTCGGCCGCTCAGCTGGGCCGTCGTCCGGTGATTTCAGTCAGCATGATGCGCTCGTGCACGCCCTTGGTGATCTATCAGTGCCGGTGATCTACGACGTCGACCTCGGACACATTCCGCCGCAGTTGGCGATCGTCAACGGCGCGTTAGGCACTGTCGAGCTCACGCCTGAGACCGCCACCCTCGTCCACCACCTGATCTAAGGAGTCACCCCCCAAGAAGGGGCATACCCACATCCCGCAGCCCATGACGTACGTGTGCACCTCCGGATTAGACGAAGGGAGAAGCAAACGGGCACGCGGCTGACCTGGCGCGGCACATGCCAGCTATAGGCCCGTTGCAGATCGTCAGCCGGGACAGGACAGGCCATCGCGGCATGGCGCTGGCGGATTGGGTGACGCCGTCGTACCGCGCTATACCTCGTCCAGCAGGACGACGTCGCGTTCGGGGACGTGCGGGATCATGGACAGTCGCGAGACGAGGTAGTCGGCCCGACGGGGAGCGCCATCGTCGGCGAAGAAGGCGGTCTCGGCTCGCATCCACTCCGTCCATCAGGGGCGTCGTTCCTCACCGTCTCCTGCCACCCCCCGCCGCAGCCGCTCGGATCGCGGAGCTCGATGATTCTGATCGGTACCTCTGCTGACTTGGCCTTTGCCGCACCAGCCGGCCCATGCGACGTGGTGGGCCTATCGATCCGCGAAGTCGTGCAGGATAGGCCAGGTCCCGAACGTAGGACTATTGCCGGTCATCTGGTGAGCGATCAGGTGGGACCAACCGTCGGGCTGGTCGACAGCACGCTACCGCTGCTAAGGCCGAGAGGTTACGGTCTGTTGCGTGGTGGTGCGGCATCTCCTGCTTGACCTGGCGGGTGTCCTGTGCCGGTTCGACTCCACGGCTCGCCTCGAGCGCCTCGCCGCCGCCTCGCGCCTAGAGACCGCCGAGGTCGATGAACGGCTCTACGGCTCGGGC